>NZ_KV795560.1:0-41121 GCF_001809035.1 Eikenella sp. HMSC061C02 | reverse complement strand
TTAAATCCATCAGCAGCCGTGTGTGGCGCGAAGCCTTGGAGAAAGCAGGGATAGCCGACTTCCGCTGGCATGACCTTCGGCACACTTGGGCAAGCTGGCTAGTGCAGAACGGAACACCCCTAGCAGCCCTAAAAGAAATGGGCGGTTGGGAAAGTGTCGAAATGGTGCAGAGGTATGCCCACCTCGCCCCGGAACACTTATCACAACACGCCCGTGTAATCGATTCCAGCATGCCGCCCGGAATCGGTTTAGTCCAAAGTTTTGCCAAAGTCCAAAACCAGCAAAACACAGACAAGCAGTTGAAACTGCGTAACTAACTGAAAAACCAAATCAAATCTGGTGGGTCTGGCTGGTCTCGAACCAGCGACCAAAGGATTATGAGTCCTCTGCTCTAACCCCTGAGCTACAGACCCGGCTAGAAAGGGCGGCATTGTACCGACAAGCCGCCGGCCTAGCAAGGATTACTGTTTGTTTTCCTCGCTATCTAGGAAGCTGCGTAAGCGGTCGCTGCGGGTGGGGTGGCGCAGTTTGCGCAGGGCTTTGGCTTCGATTTGGCGGATACGCTCGCGGGTTACGTCGAACTGTTTGCCCACTTCTTCCAGCGTATGGTCGGTGTTCATATCGATGCCGAAACGCATGCGCAAAACTTTGGCTTCACGCGGGGTGAGGCTTTCCAAAACGTCTTTGGTGGCTTCGCGCAGGCTGGAATACATGGCAGCATCGGCCGGAGCGATGTTGTTTACGTCTTCGATGAAGTCGCCCAAGTGGCTGTCGTCATCGTCGCCGATGGGGGTTTCCATGGAAATCGGCTCTTTGGCAATCTTCATGATTTTGCGGATTTTATCTTCCGGCATTTCCATCAGTTCGGCCAGTTTGGCGGCATCCGGGTCTTCGCCAGTTTCCTGCAGATACTGGCGTGAGATGCGGTTCATTTTGTTGATGGTTTCAATCATGTGCACTGGGATGCGGATGGTGCGTGCCTGGTCGGCAATCGAACGGGTGATGGCTTGGCGTATCCACCAGGTGGCGTAGGTGGAGAATTTGTAGCCGCGCCGATATTCGAATTTATCCACCGCTTTCATCAGGCCGATATTGCCTTCCTGAATCAAATCGAGGAATTGCAGGCCGCGGTTGGTGTATTTTTTGGCGATGGAAATTACTAGGCGCAAGTTGGCCTGAATCATTTCCTGCTTGGCGGCGGCGGTTTCTTTTTCGTTGGCCACCATGTTTTTGCTGATTTCTTTCAGCTCGGCAATGGAAATCTGCGCGTGTTGCTCTTGTTCGATAAGGATATTCTGCTTTTCGATAATGGCGTATTGGAAGCGGCTCAAGGCTTCGCTCCACACGCGGTTTTTACCGATTTCGGCTTCCACCCAGTTTAAATCGGTGATATTGGGCAGGAAGTTGTTGATGAAGTAGTCCCGATCCATGTGCACGCGGTTGAGGCAGATATCGCGGATTTCTCGCTCCAGGCGGCGGATACTGTCTACGCGGATGCGCAGATTGTTGCTCAAGGTTTCAATCTGGCGGGTGGTGAAGCGTACGTTGAGCAGCTGGTCGGCGATGTGGTTGCGCAGGGTGAGGTAGGTTTTGTGCTGGCTGTGGTGTTTTTGCAGTGCGGCAACCATTTTTTTGTAGGTGGCTTCGATGCCTTCGAAGTGAGCCAGCACTTTTTGCTTGAGTTCTTCAAGGTTAGCGGCAGAGATGGCGCCGGCATCCTCTTCGTCGGCGTCTTCTTCATCGGCATCTTCGTCTTCGCTTTCCTCTAAATCAGCCTCTGGAGCGGATTCTTCGGCTTTGTCCACGCCAATGCCCAATTCGTCGAGCAGCTCTTCGTGCGGGTCGATGATGTCTTCCACCACTTCGTCCACGCGGATTTCGTCGTTGCGCACCTTTTCAATCAGTTCGAGAATTTCGGCAACCGATCCGGGGCAGGCGGAGATGGCCTGAATCATGTTGCGCAGGGCGGTTTCGATTTTTTTGGCGATAACGATTTCGTCTTCGCGCGTGAGCAAATCCACCTGCCCCATTTCGCGCATATACATGCGTACCGGGTCGGTGGTACGGCCGAATTCTGAGTCGGCGCTGGAGAGGGCGGCTTCGGCCTCGGCAACGGCGTCGTCGTCGGTCATATTGGCCGTATTGTCGGCCATCAGCAGGGTTTCGCTGTCGGGCGTTTCTTCGGTTACCTGAATGCCCAGGCCGGAAATCATATTGACGATATTGTCGATCTGCTCGGCATCCGACATATCGTCGGGCAGGGCATCGTTGATTTCGGCGTAGGTGATGTAGCCGCGTTCTTTACCTTGCAGAATCAGCTGTCTGAGCCGTGCTCTTTGCTCCTCCGGGGTGAGCGGGCGGTTGCTTTCGTCTTGTTCTTCGGTGGCGGGATTGTTCTGTTCGGACATGTTTCTCTCGTTGTTCACAGGTCGGTCGGTGTAATCGGCATTGCCCTAAATGGTGCCGTTGCCGTTGGCGGGAGGATGCCTTAAAAGCTCCAGCAGCAGTTTGGTTTCGTCATCGCTCAAGCCGTGTTCGATGCGTTTGCGTTTCAACGCTTCAACTTGCTGGGTTTTCAAGGCGTTCATCAATTTTTGCATACCCGATTGGAAATTCAGTGCGTCGGATTCGCCATCCCCCTCAAAGTGGGCGCTGTCCGTGCCGGACTGCATGATACGGCTGATATTGCCGTAATAGGGGGTGTTGCGCATGGCTTCCATCAATCCGGCGCTGGATAGCGGTGAGCGGCTGCGGCGCACATGGGCGGCCATGACGCTCAGGCAGGCAAGGTCGGCATCCAGTTCCAGATGGTCGGGTAGGTCGATATATGTAGCCCATTGCGGATTTATCAATAGGCGGCGGATTTGTTGTTGCGCCAAGCTCAGCATTTGCGGTTGGCGGAAGGTTTGGCGCGGCAGGATGTAGCGTTGCTGGGCAACATGGCGTTTTGGGGCTTCCTGCCCCATCAGATGCGCCAGATTGGCCGGGTCGATGCCCACTAAGTTGCTCAGTTCCTGCTTGAGCAGGAAGGCGAGGGCGGGGGCGGTAATCTGGGTAAGCAGCGGAGAGGCGTTTTTCACCAGCTCGGCCTTGCCTTCTTGGCTGCGCAAATCGAGTTTGGCGGTGAGCGCATCCCAAAAATAGGCGGAAAGCGGCTTGCTTTGGTGCAGCAGCATATCCTCAAAACGTTCGCGGCCGTGCTCGCGCACATAGCTGTCTGGGTCGTGGCCTTCGGGCAGGAAGAGGAAATGCAGCGATTTGCCGTCTTTCAGCTGGGGCAGGGCGTTTTCCAATGCGCGCCAGGCGGCTTTGCGGCCGGCCGCGTCGCCGTCGAAGCAGAAATAGATGCTGTCGGTTTGGCGCATCAGGATTTTAACGTGCTCGGCGGTGGTGGAAGTGCCCAGTGCGGCCACGCAGTAGCCGATGCCGAACTGCGCCAGCGCCACTACGTCCATATAGCCCTCCACCACCAGGATGCGACTGGCTTCTTTCACGGCGGCGCGGGCTTCGTAGAGGCCGTAGAGGTTTTTGCCTTTATCGAACAGCGGGGTGTCGGGCGAGTTGAGGTATTTGGGTTTGGAGTCGTCCAGCACGCGGCCGCCGAAGCCGATAACCTGCCCGCTGCTGTTGCGGATGGGGAACATGATGCGATGGCGGAAGCGGTCGTAGTGGCTGCCGTCTTTTTCAATCACCATGCCGCTGTTTACCAGCGCTTCGGAAGGGTAGGGGGCGAAACTTTGCGCCAGCGGCCGCCAGCTGTCGGGCGCATAGCCCAGGCCGTAGTGGGTGGCGACTTCATCGGAGAGGCCGCGTTTTTTCAGGTAGCCTTTTGCCGCTTCATTGGCGGCCAGCTCGCGGGTGTAGAAGGCAGCGGCTTGGGCGGTGGTTTCTTCCAGGGTTTGCTGGCGCTGTTTGCGGCGTGCGCGCGCTTCGGGGCTTTCCTGCCGGCCTTTTTGCTGCGGCACCACCATGCCGGCGCGGTCGGCCAGATACTGCACGGCTTCGGTGAAGCCCAGCCCTTGGTATTCCATGACGAAACCGATGGCCGTGCCGTGTGCGCCGCAGCCGAAACAGTGATAGAACTGTTTGCTCGGGCTGACGGAGAACGACGGGGTTTTTTCTTTGTGGAACGGGCAGCAGGCCATGTAGTTGGCGCCGCCTTTCTTCAGCGGCACGCTCTCGTCGATGATGTCGACAATATCGGTTTTGGCCAGCAGCTCGTCGATGAATTCGCTGGGAATCATGGCGGGCCGGGGTTTCGGTAGGAAAGGCTACCTGAAAATGGGCTGGGGGAATTTTCAGGTAGCCTCAATGCTGTGTAGACAGCTGCGGGTTTATTTGGCAGGCGGAACGTAGCCTTGCACTACATCAGCCTCGCCGTCGCCGAAGAAGTAGTTTTCCATCTGTTGCGACAGATACTGGCGCGCGCGCGGGTCGGCCAGGCTGAGGCGGTTTTCGTTGATGAGCATGGTTTGGTGGCGCGTCCAGGCATCCCATGCTTCCTGTGATACGTTTTCAAAAATGCGCTTGCCCAAATCGTTGGGCAGGGGCGGGAATTTGAGGCCGGGTGCTTCTTTGCCCAGCTTGATGCAATTTACCATACGGGTCATGTGCTTTCCTTTTCGGGTGGTGTGAGTGGGGGTTTAACGGTTGTTTAAGCCCAATACGTCTTGCATATCGTATAGGCCGGTGCGTTGCTGTTGCAGCCACACGGCAGCACGTACGGCGCCGGCGGCGAAGGTCATGCGGCTGGAGGCTTTGTGGGTGATTTCCACGCGCTCGCCTTCGCCGGCAAACAGGGCGGTGTGTTCGCCCACAATATCGCCGCCGCGCACGGTGGCAAAGCCGATGGTTTGCGGGCTGCGCGCGCCGGTGTGGCCTTCGCGGCCATATACGGCGCAGTCGGCCAGGTTGCGGCCGAGGGCGTGGGCAATCACTTCGCCCATGCGCAGCGCGGTGCCGCTGGGGGCGTCCACTTTGTGTCGGTGGTGCGCTTCGATGATTTCGATGTCGTAGCCTTCGTTCAGCACGCGAGTTACGGTGTCGAGGATGTGGAAGGTGAGGTTTACGCCGATGCTGAAGTTGGCGGCAAATACAATGCCGGTGTGTTTGGCGGCAGCGGCGATGGCGGCTTTGCCCGCTTCGTCGAAACCGGTGGTGCCGATAACCATTTTGATGCCGCGCTCGGCGCAGCGGGGCAAAAGGCTACCTGAAACATGGGGGCGGGTGAAATCAATGAGCACGTCGCAGTTGGCGAGTACGGCATCGATGTCGCTGCTGATGGCTACGCCCGTTTTCAAGCCGGAAGCATGGCCGGCATCCAAACCCAAAGCTTCGGAGCCTGCATGCTCCAGCGCGCCGGTGAGCACGGTGTGCGGATTGGCCTCCACGGCTTCAACCAGCACTTTGCCCATGCGGCCGTTTACCCCGGCCAGGGCAACTCTAATGGTGGCAGACATAATATTCCTCAAGCGGGATTATTGTGCGGATTTACCGGCAGGCGCGGCTTGCTGCTGTTGCTGCTTGCGCAATTCATCCAACACATCGCCTTCGGCTTTAACCAGGGAATCGTTCGCATCGAAATACAGGGTGAGGTTTTTGCGTTCGCGCACTTTGCCGCCGCGGCTCACTTCGAAAACGTAGTCCCAGCGGTTGCCGTGCAGCGGGTCGCGCAGCAGCGGCGTGCCCAGGATGTGCTGCACCTGCTCTTTGCTCAAGCCTTGGTGCAGCGAGGCTACGGCCTGCAAGTCGAGTTCGTTGCCTTGCACGATAGTGAGCTTGTAGGAGGGGAAGCGGGCGAGGCGTTCGGTGCTGCACGCGGCCAAACCGATGCAGGCGGCCAAGGCCAAATAAACGGATTTATTCACAAACATGCCTTTCAAGATAAATCGCGCACCGCCCCGGCTGAGTAATTTAAAGGTGGGCAAGTGCCTTAAAAATGCGTATTATAACGGTTGCTGACAAATTTGAGCGACAGAACATCATACATCATGGAAAACAATATTGCACAACTCAAAGGCAGCGGCCTGAAAGTAACCGGCCCGCGCCTGAAGATTTTGGATTTGTTTGAAACCCACGCCGAAGAGCATCTGAGCGCGGAAGACGTATACCGCATCCTCTTGGAAGAGGGCGTTGAAATCGGTGTGGCCACCATTTACCGCGTTCTAACCCAGTTCGAACAGGCCGATATTTTGTTGCGCCACCATTTCGAGAGCGGTAAGGCGGTGTACGAGCTGAACAAGGGCGACCACCACGACCACATCGTGTGCGTGAAATGCGGCAAAGTGACTGAGTTTCACAACCCCACCATCGAAAGCCTGCAAGGCAAAATTGCCGAAGAAAACGGCTACCGCATCGTGGATCACGCGCTGTATCTGTATGGCGTGTGCGGCGATTGTCAGCAGAAACACCATTTATAAGCAGGCAGCATTTTCAGGTAGCCTCACGGCTCTGAAAGGTAGCCTTTATGGCTCACAATATTCCTTTGCTGCCGGAAGGCTGTTTGCAGTTTCCCGACCCGCGCTTGGCTATTGCCGAACACGACGGCTTGGTGGCGGTGAGCCGGGATTTGACGGCACAACGGCTTTTGGCAGCTTATCAACAGGGCATCTTCCCGTGGTTTGAGGAGGATGGCCTGTTTTTTTGGTTTGCCACCGCCCCGCGTACGGTGCTGCCCCCTCAGAGGCTGCACATCGGCCGCTCGCTGGCCAAGACCATGCGCAACCGGCATTACGCGGTAACGGTCAACCAAAACTTCCCTGCCGTGATTTCCGCCTGCGCCGCCACGCCCAGGCCGCATCAGGGCGGCAGCTGGATCGCACCGGCGTTTCAGGTAGCCTACAACGAGCTGCACCGCATCGGCCATGCGCATTCGTTTGAATGCTGGTATCCCGATGAAAACGATCATCTGCTTTTGGCCGGCGGGCTTTATGGCGTGCAGATCGGGCGGGTGTTTTTCGGCGAATCGATGTTTGCCTGGCAGAACGATGCCTCGAAAATCGCCTTTGCCCATGCCGTGCCGTTTTTGCAGCGCTGCGGCATCGCCTTGATCGATTGCCAGCAAGACACGCCGCATCTGGCGCGTTTCGGCTCGGAGCTGATGGCTTTTGACGATTTCCAGGCTGAATTAAACCGCCTGACCGCACAAACACTTGCCGAACCCATCGGCCAGCGCCTTCTCCAACAACAGGGCGCGTGGTTCGGCAAGGAGGCGTGAGTGCCGAAACCGATTCGCAAGAAGCGCGTTACATGGCACAATATCGGCTGTTTTAGATTACGGGCTACCTGAAAAATTCAGGTAGCCTCCCGCTTACTCTATGGCGGATAAACTTGCTTTCATGCCGGGCGGGCTATCATGCCGCGGCAAAAGGGAAGTGAATCCGCCGTATCACCCATCACCCACAAGGAGAAACCATGTCTCTACAAAACATCATCGAAACTGCGTTTGAACAGCGCGCCGAAATTACTCCGCACAACGTTTCCGCCGAAGTGAAGGAAGCCGTGCTCGATACGATTTATCAGCTCGATTCCGGCAGCCTGCGCGTGGCCGAGCGGCAGGGCGTGGGGCAGTGGAAAGTGAACGAGTGGGCGAAAAAGGCCGCGCTGCTTTCCTTCCGTATTGCCGATAACGAAGTGTCCAGCGACGGGGTGAGCAAATATTTCGACAAAGTGCCCACCAAGTTCGCCGATTGGATTCCGCAGCAGTTTCAGGTAGCCGGTTTCCGCGCCGTGCCCGGCGCCGTGGCGCGCCGCGGCAGCTTCATCGGCAAAAACGTGGTGCTGATGCCTTCTTATGTGAACATCGGCGCCTATGTGGACGAGGGCACAATGGTGGACACTTGGGCCACCGTGGGCTCTTGCGCGCAAATCGGTAAAAACGTGCACCTGAGCGGCGGCGTGGGCATCGGCGGTGTGCTCGAGCCTTTGCAGGCCGCGCCCACCATTATTGAAGACAACTGCTTCATCGGCGCGCGTTCCGAAATCGTGGAAGGCGTGATTGTGGAAGAAGGCAGCGTGATTTCCATGGGCGTGTACATCGGCCAATCCACCAAGATTTACGACCGCGAAACCGGCGAAATCCACTACGGCCGCGTGCCCGCCGGATCGGTGGTGGTGTCCGGCAGCCTGCCCGCGAAAGACGGCTCGCACAGCCTCTACTGCGCCGTGATCGTGAAGAAAGTGGATGCGCAAACCCGCGCCAAAACCAGCGTGAACGAACTGCTGCGCGGCGTGTAGCTTGCCGGATTTTCAGGTAGCCTGTTTGCAAGAAGGCTACCTGAAAGCTATTTAACTTAGGAGAAAACCATGCGAGCCCTTCTTCTTGTCGATATCCAAAACGACTTCATGCCAAGCGGCCGCTTGCCTGTGGCTGAAGGTGATGCCATTATCGAGCCGGTAAACTGGATTATCGGCGGCTATCCGCTGGTGGTGGCCTCTCAAGACTGGCATCCCGCCGGACACGAGAGCTTCGCCTCCGCCCATGCCGGTAAAAAGCCGTTCGACGTCATCAATCTGCACGGTTTGGAGCAAGTGCTGTGGCCGGATCACTGCATTGCCGGCAGCAGCGGCGCAGCGTTCCATTCCGAACTCAACACCACGCCCATCGCCGCCGTATTCCGCAAGGGCATGGACAAGCACACCGACAGCTACAGCGCGTTTTACGACAACGGCCGCCGTCGCAGCACCCAGCTTGCCGCCTATTTGCGTGCCCACGGTGTAACCGATATTGATGTGGCGGGACTGGCGGCCGATTTCTGCGTGTATTTCAGCATGGCCGACGCGCTCGCCGAAGGCTTCCGCGTGCGCTTGCTCGAGCACGCCACCCGTGCCATCGATGCTGCAGGCTTCGCCGCCAAAAAAGCCGAACTGCTGGCGCATCCGAATTTTTCGCTGGCCGATTAGTTTTGGTGCGCGTTTTTCAGGTAGCCTCTGCGTTATCAAAGGCTACCTGAAAAATTTTAGCGAACGCCGTATCTGACAGCCGCCCGCGCTTTCAGGTAAAATCCGCCCGACCATCATTATTTTCAGGTAGCCCAAACCATGCTTAATAAAGACCAATTCGCGGACAACCATTTCATCCGCACCATCATCGAAGAAGACCTCAAAAGCGGCAAACACGAAGCCATCCAAACCCGTTTCCCGCCCGAACCCAACGGCTACCTGCACATCGGCCACGCCAAATCCATCTGCCTGAATTTCGGTTTGGCCTATATTTACGACGGCTTGTGCAACCTGCGTTTCGACGATACCAACCCCGAAAAAGAAAACGACGAATACGTCAACGCCATCAAAGAAGATGTCGAGTGGCTCGGTTTTCATTGGGGGGGCGAACCGCGTTTCGCTTCCAATTATTTCGACCAGCTTTATGACTACGCCGTCGGTCTGATCAAAGACGGCAAAGCCTATGTGGATGATTTAACGCCGGAACAAATGCGCGAATACCGCGGCACGCTGACCGAGGCGGGTAAAAACAGCCCCTACCGCGATCGCAGCATCGAAGAAAACCTCGATTTGTTCACGCGCATGAAAAACGGCGAATTCCCCGACGGCAGCAAAACCCTGCGCCTGAAAATCGATATGGCATCAGGCAACATCAATATGCGCGACCCCGTCATCTACCGCATCCGCCGCGCCCATCACCACAACACCGGCGACAAATGGTGCATCTACCCGATGTACGACTACACGCATTGCATTTCCGATGCCATCGAAGGCATCACGCACTCCTTGTGCACGCTCGAATTTGAAGACCACCGCCCGCTTTATGACTGGGTGTTGGACAATATCCCCGCGCCGCACGCCACCCGTCCGCGCCAATATGAGTTTTCCCGTTTGGAGCTGTTGTATTCCATCACCTCCAAACGCAAGCTGAACCAATTGGTTGCCGACGGCCACGTTACCGGTTGGGACGATCCGCGTATGCCGACGATTTCCGGTATGCGTCGTCGCGGCTACACGCCCGAAGGCCTGCGCTTGTTTGCCAAACGCGCCGGTATTTCCAAATCGGAAAACATCGTCGATATGAGCGTGTTGGAAGGCGCGATTCGCGAAGAGCTGGAAAACTCCGCCCCGCGTATGATGGCCGTGCTGAATCCGATTAAGGTAACGCTTACCAACTACGATGCCGCCCGTACCGAAAGCCGCATTGCGCCGTATCACCCGAACCGCGAAGATATGGGCAGCCGCGAACTGCCGATTTCGTCCACGCTCTACATCGAAGCCGACGATTTCAGCGAAAACCCGCCCAAAGGCTGGAAACGCCTCACGCCCGGCGGCGAAGTGCGCCTGCGCCACAGCTATGTGATGAAGTGCGACGAAGTGGTGAAAGACGCCAGCGGCAACATCGTCGAACTCAAATGCAGCCTGGATTACGACACCTTGGGCAAAAATCCCGAAGGCCGCAAAGTGAAAGGCGTTATCCACTGGCTCTCTGCCGAACACGCCGTACCCGCCACTGTGCGCCTGTACGACCGCCTGTTTACCGTGGAGCGCCCAGATGCCGTGCGCGGCGAAGACGGCGTATACCTGCCATTTACTGATTTCCTCAATCCCGAATCGGCTAAAGAAATCACCGCCTACGTTGAAGCCGCCGCTAACGATTTACCTGTGGAGAGCCGTTGGCAGTTCGAACGGCTGGGCTATTTCGTTACCGACCGCAAAGACCACGCGAAAGGCAAACCCGTGTTTAACAAGACAGTAGGTTTGCGCGACACTTGGCAGGCGAAAGCACAATAAGCCCTGTGCCGGATGCAAAGGCTACCTGAAAAACGGTTAGATTGGTTTTAGCTTCGCAGAAACTCTGCTTCGGCTGCGCCGAAACGTCGTTTTCAGGTAGCCTGTTTTCATGCCGGACAGTATCTATACTTGACTAAATCACTTGGGTATTGGAAAATCCGCATCCCCCTGATGCAACAAGACCATAGCCCTATGCGATTAACCACCAAAGGTCGTTTTGCCGTAACCGCCATGCTTGATTTGGCGCTGTATGGGCGTGAAAACCCCGTCAGCCTCAACGCCATCAGCGGTCGGCAGAATATTTCCCTATCCTACCTCGAGCAGCTTTTCGGCAAACTGCGCCGTGCCGGGCTGGTAGAAAGCGTGCGCGGGCCCGGCGGCGGCTATTTGCTTAGCCGCCAGCCTGGCAGCATCAATATTGCCGAAATTATCTATGCCGCCGAAGACAAGCTGGATGCCACCCGCTGCGGTGGCCAAACCAACTGCCATAAAGGCGCGCCCTGCCTCACGCATGATTTGTGGGAAAGCCTCAACCAAACCATCCAAGGCTACCTGAACAGCGTTTCCCTGCAAGACGTGCTTAATAAAAGGGATGGTCACCACCACCATCATGATACCCCCATCAGCCTTACCCATATCCGCTATAGCTAAGGCGCATTTTTCTTGCTGCGGTGCTGGCTTGCCGCTTTGAAAATGTGTTTAGGCTATGAATTAATTACACAACCACATACCAAACAGAGAAAATCATGACCAAACAAACCCCCATCTACCTCGACTACGCCGCCACCACCCCCGTTGACCAACGCGTGGCCGAAAAAATGATTCCCTACTTAATCGAAACCTTCGGCAACCCCGCCTCCAACAGCCACGCATTCGGCTGGACGGCGGAAGAAGCCGTCGAAAAAGCCCGCGCCGACATCGCCGCCCTGATTAACGCCGATCCCAAAGAAATCGTCTTCACCAGCGGTGCGACCGAGTCCGACAACCTCGCCATCAAAGGCGCGGCGCACTTCTACCAATCCAAAGGCAAACACCTCATCACCGTCAAAACCGAACACAAAGCCGTGCTCGACACCATGCGTGAACTCGAACGCCAAGGTTTCGAAGTCACCTACCTCGGCGTACAAGAAAACGGCCTGATTGATTTAGAAGAACTCAAAGCCGCCATCCGACCTGACACCATCCTGATTTCCGTGATGTGGGTGAACAACGAAATCGGTGTGGTGCAAGACATTCCCGCCATCGGTGAAATCTGCCGCGAACGCAAAATCATTTTCCACGTTGATGGTGCCCAAGCCTGCGGCAAAGTGCCTGTTGATGTCGAAGCCGCCAAAATCGACCTGCTCTCCATGTCCGGCCACAAAGTGTACGGCCCCAAAGGCATCGGCGCACTGTACGTCCGCCGCAAACCCCGCGTCCGCCTCGAAGCCCAAATGCACGGCGGCGGCCACGAACGCGGCTTCCGCAGCGGTACCCTGCCGACCCACCAAATCGTCGGCATGGGCGAAGCCTTCCGCATCGCCAAAGAAGAACTCGAGCAAGACATGGCACACTACCGCAAACTGCGCGACATCTTCCTCAAAGGCATCGAAGGCATCGAAGAAGTCTATATCAACGGCGACCTCGAACACCGCGCCCCGAACAACCTGAACGTCAGCTTCAACTTCGTCGAAGGCGAAAGCCTGATTATGGCGGTGAAAGAACTCGCCGTATCCAGCGGCTCTGCCTGTACCTCCGCTTCACTCGAACCCAGCTACGTCCTGCGCGCGCTCGGCCGCAACGACGAACTGGCACACTCATCCCTGCGCATCACCTTCGGCCGCATGACCACCGAAGAAGAAGTGCAGTTTGCCGCAGAACTGATTAAATCCAAAATCGGTAAATTGCGCGAGCTTTCTCCGCTGTGGGAAATGTTTAAGGAAGGGATTGATTTGAGTACGGTAGAGTGGGCGGAACATTAAGGTCTGAGGCTACCTGAAAACATCGTTCCGATTGAAATCAAAACGTTTTACATATCTACTGATTAAAATGAATAAAACAAACCTTATCGTTCTATTTGCGGCACTCACTCTTTCCGCTTGCGCCCTGTTGCCGAGCAAGCCGCTGTCGCCCGAAGAGGCACAGGCAAAGAGGGAGGAGGAGTACCGAAGGGACTATACTGAAGTTGCCACTCATACTGTCACCTTAAAAGGTCAAGAAATCAAGGTAATCGACAGGCTGTACCATCCTCGTGATCCTAGAGATAGTAGCTTTGGATATGGTTCGACTAGCGAACCCAAATTGGTAGTTATCCAAAGGTCAGATACTGTCGGCGCAACCGCTTTGACAACACTCACTGCGATCGCACGAACCTTTGTCGGCGGTTCGACAAGAGGCTTTTCTAAACATGATTTGCGCGGCAGCGTGGCAGAACCGGAGTTTCCTAATCCCGCTTTCAGCTATCTATCCCCAAAAATTCGTACATGGCTCGCCGAGATGCCTGTTCAGGAAGAGGTACATACACGTAATAATATTTATGTTCAGCCCGGCCGTTTTTATTTGGTATATGAAAAGCTAAGTGGTGGTGGTAACTATTTGCTGCATAATGAAATATATTTAATTATGTCTTCTGGCATTTGGGGAGGGTCAATACAACCTGGATTCTCTTGCACCAAAGAAACTGGCGGCCATTCTTTGGAAGATTGGCGGAAAGATGGTGATGCTTTGGTTCGTCAAACTGCCGAACAGCAATTTGATGAATGTTTAGAACAGTTTAAAGCTAATCAGGAACAAGTTATTAAAAGTATCACACGTTCTAAACCACAGACAGAAGCAAATAATGAACCAACCAACAATGAGGGCACTACCAATGAACGACCAAGAGCTCGATCTCGACGATCTCGATAACTTGCTTGAAGACTTCGATGGCATCACCGTAGAAGGCGGTACCGACCCCGAAAACAACGATGACGGCTGTGAAGACGGTGCGTGCAAAATTTAGCCGACCCGTTTGCGTTTCGCAGAAACTCCGTTTTCAGGTAGCCTCAACCCCATCACAAACCATCATAAATTTTAATTAAGGAAACACATCATGGCATACAGCGATAAAGTTATTGACCATTACGAAAATCCCCGCAACGTCGGCACGCTTGATAAAGACGACAGCAATGTCGGCACTGGCATGGTGGGCGCACCCGCCTGCGGCGACGTCATGCGCCTGCAAATCAAAGTGAACGATGAAGGCATCATCGAAGATGCCAAATTCAAAACTTACGGTTGCGGCTCTGCCATTGCTTCTTCCAGCCTGATTACCGAATGGGTGAAAGGCAAAAGCCTGGACGATGCGCTGGCGATTAAAAACAGCGAAATCGCCGAAGAGCTGGAATTACCGCCCGTGAAAATCCACTGCTCGATTTTGGCGGAAGACGCAGTGAAAGCCGCTGTGGCGGACTACAAAAAGAAAAAAGGCGCGTAACATGGCCGGCGGCTGGGCGCCCGACGGCGCGGAACAGGCGCAAATCGACGCCAATTTAGACGACGCGCTCGCCGCCGCCCGGCGAAACCTGCCATCCGGCGAAAGTGCCCGCGAATGCGCCGAATGCGGCGAGCCGATTCCCGAAGCCCGCCGCCGCGCCTTGCCCGGCGTGCAGTTGTGTATTGCCTGCCAAGAAGAAGCGGACAAACAACAGCAATTCCGATCCGCCTACAACCGGCGCGGCAGCAAGGACAGCCAGCTGAAATAGGCTACCTGAAACTGATGGTTTCATAGCAACCGAGTTTCCTTTTAGAAAGACCTTTGGAATGATCGATACCCTGATTATCAACGCCCATCCCAACCCACACTCCTCAGAATCCGCCACCAACCGCATGGTTGCCCATCTGCTGGCCAAGCTGCCCGCAGGCAGCGTGCAAACCGTCAATCTGGCGGAAACCGACATCCAGCCGTTGGACAAGGCTGCGGTGGAAATGTTTATCACCACCGTGTTCCAAGGGCAGCAGCCGAATGCAGAACAGGCGACACTGTTGGCTCGGTTAATGTCGGTGGTGGAGCAAGTGAAATCCGCCCGCCGCCTCGTTATCGCTTATCCGATGTATAACTTCGGTATTCCCGCCCGCCTGAAAGACTGGCTGGACAATCTGGTTGTGCCCGGCGAAACCTTCCGTTATGGCGAAGATGACGCACCGCAAGGCTTGATGGGCGCGCACAAAGTACTGCTGTTGCAGGCCAGCGGCAGCGTTTATTCAGCAGGTCCGATGGCGCAGATGGATTGCGCTTCAAGCTACCTGAAAACCCTGCTTGGTGGCTTCTTAGGCTTTGCTTCGGTGGATACTATTTATGCCGAAGGCACGTCAGGGGACTGGGAAGTAGCGATTCAACGCGCCTGTGCCGGCATCGATGCCGTGTATGATCGCTTCACTGCCTGACGACGGTTTTCAGGCAGCCTACCCCCAAAAACTCTGCCGACACTAACACGGAACAAACCCATGTTTACCCCAGAAGAAACTCGATCCCTGCTCGCCGAAAAAGGCATTGGCAAAACCGTGCTGCAACGCTTGCAGCAAATGGGTTTGGACGACGTGGCCAAACTCGCCGCCGCCGATGTGGACGATATGCTGCAACAGGGCGCGGCGCTCACCGGCAGCACCTGCTGGAAAAACAGCCCGCAGGCACGCGCCGCCATGCAGGCTGCCGTGAGCTGGGCAAAGCGGCAACAGGCGGCAAAGTAAGGCTACCTGAAAATAAGCGGATTAAAAGCGGCGAGCTTCAGGGCGTGCAGGCAACGTCAAGGCGGGCCAACGCCGTAGCATTGTAATTTTAATCCGCTATCTGCCGCCCGAACAACGAGGCCTTATGCAAACCAAATTGCTTCTTCCAATCCCTGCCGTATTGCTGCTGGTTGGTTGTGCCGCCTCAGTCGGCAACCTGCCCGCGCTCACGGCAGAAAATGAAGAGAGCCTGCGGATGTGCGAAAAACAGTATGCCCGCATTCTTCCGCCGCTGCCGGAAGGCCTGCCCGACGGCAAATACCGTTGGCCGCCCGGGGGAGACAGGCAGGTCGTGATCAAAAACGGCCGGCCCTCGCAGTTGGAAATATTCCATCCAAACGGCAGAGTTCGCACCCGGCACAGCTATAACGCACAGGGCGAGATTGAAGGTTGGTCGCACGGCTACCTGTCGGACGGCACATTGCGCCTGCGCCTGCTCTACCGGAACGGCACTGTTACCCGCCTGCAGGCATACAATCGGGCAGGTCGTTTGGAAAAAGACGAAATCATCGACTGCGCCGCCCGCACGAGAACGCCAGTGGCGGTACGGTCGAGTAGCGCTAAACCTTAATCGAAAGGCTACCTGAAACCCTCATACTGTTTTTCAGGTAGCCTCTTCAAGAACCGAAAACAAAGGACACCCCATGATTACACTCACCCCCAACGCTGCCGAACACATCCGCAGCTTCCTCACCAAGCGCGGCAAAGGCGAAGGCATCCGCATCGGCGTGAAAACCAGCGGCTGCTCCGGTATGGCCTACACGCTGGAATTTGCCGACGAAATTCTGCCTGATGATTTGGTATTTGAAGGACACGGCGTGAAGGTGTTGGTTGATCCGAAAAGCCATGTTTATCTCGACGGTACCGAGCTGGACTTCACCAAAGAAGGCCTGCAGGAAGGCTTTAAGTTTGCCAATCCGAACGTGAAAAACGAATGCGGTTGCGGCGAAAGCTTTAATGTTTGAGCCCTTGGATTAGCGCATCAGAAGGCTACCTGAAACCCCGATTGTGGTTTTCAGGTAGCCTTATCGGCTACAATGCGACCGTTTCTTCGATAGGGATTGATGATGGCAACCCGTTCCAAATCCTCTAAAAGCTGGCTGAACGAGCACGTGAACGACCCCTATGTGCATCAGGCGCAGAAAGACGGCTATCGTGCCCGGGCGGCATACAAATTGCTGGAAATCAACGAAAAAGATAAGTTGATTAAAAACGGCACGGTGTTGGCTGATTTGGGCAGCGCGCCGGGCAGCTGGTCGCAGGTGGCGGTTAAGCTGGCGGGGGTGCAGGGCAGGGTGTTCGCATTGGATATTTTGCCGATGGAGCCGATTGCAGGCGTATCGTTTATCCAAGGCGATTTTCGCGAAAACGAGGTGCTGGAAGAGTTGGAGAACCTGCTCGAAGGCCGCGCGCTAGACCTTGTAATTTGCGATATGGCACCCAATATGTCGGGCAATGCGGTAACCGATCAGGCGCGCAGCTATGTTTTGTGCGAGCTGGCGCTGGATTTTGCCGCCGAGCATCTGAAAACCGGCGGCAATATGCTGGTGAAGGTGTTCCAGGGCGCAGGTTTTCAGGAATATATGCAGGCCATGCGCGGGGTGTTCGCCCAAGTGCAGGTGCGTAAGCCCAAGGCCTCGCGCAGCCGTTCCAGCGAGGTATATCTGCTGGGCAGGAATAAGCGGTAATCAGCAAAGTGCTGGTTATCATCTGTTTTTTATTTGTGGCATTTTATATAGTTAGGAGCTTGTTACCGTGCGTAACACCATGAGGACGATTTTGGTTTGGCTGTTTCTGGCCGGGGTGCTGCTTGCCTCGGCCCAAACGTTGCTGGGCAAGAGGGAAGACAAACAGCTGATCAACTATTCGCAGTTTATCCAGCAGGTAAACAAAGGCGAAGTGACTAAGGTGGATATTGAAGGCACGCTGCTGAGCGGTTATGTGATTAAAGGCGAGCGCACCGACAAATCCAAGTTCTACACCAATGCGCCGATGGACGACAAACTCCTGACGATGCTGCAGGATAAGAACGTTGATTTCCGCTACATTCCCGAAGAAAAGCCCGGCCAGTGGAGCAGTATTTTCTTCACCAGCCTCTTGCCGGTGCTGCTGCTGATTGGCGCTTGGTTTTACTTTTTGCGCATGCAAAACGGCGGCGGGGGCAAAGGCGGGGCGTTTTCCTTCGGTAAAAGCCGTGCCCGGCTGCTGGATAAAGATGCCAACCGCGTAACCTTCGCCGATGTGGCCGGTTGCGACGAGGCGAAAGAAGAAGTGCAGGAAATCGTGGATTACCTCCAAGCGCCGAACCGCTATCAGAGCTTGGGAGGCCGCGTGCCGCGCGGGATTTTGCTGGCTGGTAGCCCGGGTACGGGTAAAACCTTGCTGGCCAAGGCGATTGCCGGCGAAGCGGGCGTGCCGTTTTTCAGCATCTCCGGTTCGGACTTCGTGGAAATGTTCGTGGGCGTGGGTGCTTCTCGCGTGCGTGATATGTTTGAGCAGGCCAAGAAAAATGCGCCTTGTATTATCTTTATCGATGAAATCGATGCCGTGGGCCGCCAGCGCGGTGCCGGTTTGGGCGGCGGCAACGATGAACGCGAACAAACTTTGAACCAGCTGCTGGTGGAGATGGATGGTTTTGAAAGCAATCAGACTGTTATCGTGATTGCTGCCACCAACCGCCCGGACGTGCTCGACCCGGCCTTGCAGCGCCCCGGCCGTTTCGACCGTCAAGTGGTGGTGCCGCTGCCGGATATCCGCGGCCGTGAGCAGATTTTGAAAGTGCATGCCAAGCGGGTGCCGCTGGATGCTTCGGTGGATTTGGTATCGCTGGCGCGCGGCACACCCGGTTTTTCCGGCGCGGATTTGGCCAACTTGGTGAATGAGGCTGCACTGTTTGCTGGTCGTCGCAATAAAATCAAAGTCGATCAGAGCGACTTTGAAGATGCCAAAGACAAAATCTATATGGGCCCCGAGCGGCGCAGCATGGTGATGCACGAAGACGAGAAACGCGCCACCGCTTATCACGAAGCCGGCCATGCCATCGTGGCCGAGAGCCTGCCGTTTACCGATCCGGTGCATAAAGTAACCATTATGCCGCGCGGCCGTGCGCTGGGCTTGACCTGGCAGCTGCCGGAGCGTGACCGTATTTCGATGTATAAAGACCAAATGCTCAGCCAGCTGGCTATCCTGTTCGGCGGACGCATTGCCGAAGATATTTTTGTCGGCCGCATTTCCACCGGCGCGTCCAACGATTTCGAACGTGCCACGCAGATAGCGCGCGAAATGGTAACGCGTTATGGTATGAGCGAAAAAATGGGTGTGATGGTGTATGCCGAAAATGAAGGCGAAGTGTTCCTTGGTCGCAGCATTACCCGCTCGCAGCATATTTCCGAGAAAACCCAGCAGGATGTGGATGCCGAAATCCGCCGCATTTTGGACGAACAATACGCGGTGGCCTACAAAATTCTGGATGAAAACCGCGATAAGATGGAAACCATGTGCAAGGCCTTGATGGAATGGGAAACCATCGATCGCGATCAAGTGCTGGAGATCATGGAAGGCAAGCAGCCCAGCCCGCCGAAAGACTACAGCCACAATGTGCGTGGCGACAACGGTGCTGATGTGGGCAATACGGAGGCAACGGATGCTGGCGAAACCGATCAGCCAGTTGGCGAATCTGCTCCGGCTTTGGCAGATGAAGCAGCCGAACAAGATCAAATTGCCACTCCATTGAACACGCAGACTGCAGAGGAATCGGAGCAGCAAGAGGCTGCTGCCGACAAACAGACTTGAAATCACGGTATATATTCCCCTACCCACACATCCGATGAAAGGAAAAGTAATGAGCCAAAACGAAAACCTCCAGCCGGAAGCTGCCGATAACAATGCACCGCAAGTGCAGGACGATATCGAGCTGAAGGTGCTCAACAATGCCGACAACAACGGCGAAACCACCGAGAGCGGCTGCTGCGGCGTTTGCGGCGGTTAAGTTTGGTTGATTCTTTCAATAAAGGCTACCTGAAAGCGTAAGCTTCAACGCAGTTAAAACGAGATCGCGAGTTTCTGCGAAGCTAGACTTTCAGGTAGCCTTTTGCTTGTACTGTCACCGTATAGCGATAAAGCCTTCTGTAAAGGGTGAACGATGCAAACCAACGAGGTATGCAGAAGCTGCTTTGAATATCAGAAAGGCTACCTGAAAGTAGGCTTTGCACATGTCTGCGAAGCAGATTTTCAGATAGCCTTTTTAATTTTATAGTGAATTTAACTTAAACCAGTACAGCGTTGCCTCGCCTTGCCGTACTATTTGTACTGTCTGCGGCTCGGCCGCCTTGTCCTGATTTTTGTTAATCCACTATATTGCCGAACAGCATTCGGCCTTTAGCCTTGCCGCCTGGCGGCCATGCGTTTGCCGATGATGTGCAGTTCGGCTTCGGGGATTTTTTGGTCGCCTAGGTCGAACAGCTGCTCTTCGCGCGGAATGTGGAAGTCGTAGCCGGCAGTGAAGCGGGAGATGAGCTCGAGATTAAGCGGTGTGCCGTCGGCGAGGGAGACCAGGTGTTGGTTGAGTAAATCCCAGCTGCTGTGCAGGGATTGGTGTTCGCTTTCCAACACTTGGATCAGCGCCTTGGCTTCGGGGGCGTATTGCAGCAGCAGGGGAAAGAAATCTTCTTCTTCGTCTTGGTGGTGTAGCGGGGCGGCTACGTTGAAATAGTGACGGATTTGGGCAACGGCTTGCTCAGCTACGGTGTTGTAGCCGTGCTGTTGCAGATAGTCGGGCAGGGCGTGCAGCTGGCTGCAGAAGCGTTTTACTTTGCCATGGCAGGCGCGCAGCATGGCGGTAGGCTGCTCGAAGGTAACGGAGCGGGTATTGAATAAGTCCATGATGTGTATTGTTGAGGCTACCTGAAAAGCAAAATGCTGCCGTAATACGGCAGCAGTGTCAATGTGCGTAGGGTTAGGTGGGTGGCGACGACAACGCGGCTATTGCAGGTTGTTTTTGCCGACAGCTGCCTGATGGTTTTCGCTGTGGTTGCCTAGGTAGGAAACGGCCAAGTCGGCGCAACATCCGCAGCAGGTGGCCACGCCCAAGGCGTTTTGCAGGTCGGTAAGGCTGGTGGCTCCGGCGGCAACCGTTTCTTTGATTTGGCGGTCGGAAATGGCATTACAAACGCAAACAAACATGGGTGTGCCCCCTTGAAAATAGTTGTTCTATTGATAATCAGTATTATTGTTGTATGGTAATGGAAACCAATTAGCCTGGCAATAGGTTTTTTATTTAATAAAAGAGAAGGTTGGGCAATTATGTTGCAATAGTGGTTTCAGGTAGCCTGATGGTGGTGCATTGGTTTGCACGGCCGGGCTTGGCCCATAAGTTTCGCTGCCTACTGGCGCTTTATAGTAAAATGCGGCCACTTTTTTTATCTGTTGGGTAATGATGAATATGAAAGAAGTTTCGTGGTTCCGGCTGTGGCCGTATGCTTTGCTGGCTGCTTTGGTGGTGGTGTTGGATCAGTGGAGCAAGCTGTGGGTGTTGGATCATATTGTGTATAACTGGCGCGAGCCGGTGATCGAGGGTTTTTTCGATTTGACGCATGTGTACAACCCGGGTGCGGCGTTTAGTTTCTTGGCCGGTGCTTCTGGCTGGCAGAAATACCTGTTTGCCGGCTTGGCGGCGGTGGTGACGCTGTATTTGGCTTTGGGTATCCGTTCGGGGAAGTTTGGCCGCTTGGGCGATGTGGCGGCAGCGATGATTATCGGTGGTGCCATCGGTAATGTTATCGATCGCATCAACTACGGCCATGTAATCGATTTCTTGTTGTTTTATTGGAATAATCACTACTATCCGGCGTTTAATGTGGCCGACAGTTTTATCTGCGTTGGCGCAGCATTGTTCGTAATTGACGGTTTCCGTCAGGGCAAGCGTAATCAGGCTACCTGAAAGTGTCAGCTTCAGTGATAGCTAGACCAACCACACTCAGAGGAAAAAACATGGCGAAAACCATTATGCTGGCCAATCCGCGCGGCTTTTGCGCGGGGGTGGACCGTGCCATCAATATTGTGGAACGGGCATTGGAGCTGTTTGGCGCGCCGATTTATGTGCGGCACGAAGTGGTGCACAATAAATTCGTGGTGGATAATTTGCGCGCCAAAGGAGCTGTTTTTATCGAAGAATTGGCAGATGTGCCGCCCGGCGCCACGCTGATTTATTCGGCGCACGGCGTATCCAAGGCGGTGCAGGAGGAAGCGGCGGAGCGCGGTTTTCGCGTGTTTGATGCCACTTGCCCGCTGGTTACCAAGGTGCACCGCGAAGTGGCGCGTTTGGATGAGCATGGCTACCAAATCATCATGATCGGCCATGCCGGCCACCCGGAAGTGGAGGGTACTATGGGGCAGCTGCCGCCAGGCAGCATGCTGTTGGTGGAAACAGTGGCGGATGTGGCTGATTTGGAAGTACGCAATCCAGATAAGTTGGCGCACGTGAGCCAAACCACGCTGTCGATTGATGAAACCAAAGGAATCATCGATGCGCTGCGGGTGCGCTTTCCCAATATCCGCAGCCCGCACAAGGAAGACATTTGCTATGCCACCACTAACCGCCAAGAGGCAGTGAAACAGCTGGCGGCGGCCAGCGATGTGGTGGTGGTGGTGGGCTCGCCCAATTCTTCTAATAGCAACCGTTTGCGCGAAGTGGCCGCACAACATGGCGTGGATGCTTATATGGTGGACAATGCAGGCTATCTGAAAAAGGAATGGTTTGCTGGCAAAGAGCGGGTAGGGATTACGGCTGGAGCCTCCGCACCGGAGGTGCTGGTGCAAGAGGTGGTGGACACCGTGCACGGCTGGGGCTTTGAGACGGTGCGGGAAGGTGAAGGGGAAGAAGAGAGTATTGTGTTTGTGCTGCCTAAAGAGCTGCGTGAGTGAAGTTGGCAGATTTGAAGCAACTGATATGCAAAAGGCTACCTGAAAATGTTTCAGGTAGCCTTTTGCTTGGTATGGAGAAGGGTAGTGGATTCGATTTAAACCAGTGTGGTGTTTGCTGCATGCCGCATGCTTTTTTCGGCTCGTTGCTTGGTTCTGATTTAAGTTTAATCTACTAAGCTTTAGCCATACAAAGCATGTAGGAAAAAAGCAGGCTACCTGAAAAATCAAGCAGCCTAAAAGAACAGCTAGAGAGTAACTTTTACTGGGCGCAGATGCTTTCGATAGCCTGTGGGATATCACCGGCACAAGCCCAAATCAGCTGGCCTTGCGATTGCATCGGCAGCAGCAGAACCGCACGCTCGGCAGTGCTGCCGGCCGGAATAGCAGTAATCGCGCCTTGACTGAGGGTAATGCTCTGCCAGAATTCCTTCTGGCTGGCGGGCACGTCGATTGCTTCGTTGATTTCATTCAGGCGAGTGCCTTTGGCCAAGCGGGTTTCCACCCATACCTTCGCCATGTTCAGTGCCTCAACGGCTTTCGGATCGGTGATGGTGGGGGCGGCGGGAGCCTGTTGGGCGGCCGCACCACTACCACCCATGTTGCCTTCATCAGCCGGTTCGGCCAAGCCGACCATGGCTTTGGCTTGCTCGATGATTTCCGGGTTCATATAGGCATAAACACCACCGCCCACCAGAATCAGGGCCAGCAGCAGGCCGATTGCGCGCGATGCGCCGCCGCCGCTACTGCCGCTGCGTTTGCTGCGGGATTTGTTGTTACGGGATAATTTTCTCACTGCTGTAGCCATTGTATTTAGTGTCCTAATAATTGTTGGGATAGTTTAGATAGGTAGAAAAAGGAACGCGATAGTGGACAAGCATAAAGCGTGCCAAAGTTTGATACTGGATTAGATTTGGCGTGATGAATTGCTATTTTTGATTGTTATTTGTTGTTATATATGTGAATTTTTATGGTTGAGATGTGAGTGGTGACGGAAAGGGGCTACCTGAAAACGCTGTAAAGTTTCTGCAAAGTTAAAATTTCAGGTAGCCTTTAAACGGCAAACGGCAGGCAAGAAAAAGCACCCTCTAGCGAGGGTGCTTTTGCATGGTGTTGGGATGATTACATCATGCCCATTCCGCCCATGCCTCCCATTCCGCCCATGTCGGGAGCGGCAGGTTTGTCTTCCGGAATGTCGGCTACCATGCATTCGGTAGTCAGCATCAGGCCGGCGATAGAAGCGGCGTTTTGCAGCGCGAAGCGGGTAACTTTGGCCGGATCGATTACGCCCATTTCCAGCATGTCGCCGTAGCTGTCGTTGCCGGCGTTGTAGCCGAAGTTGCCGTTGCCTTCCAGCACTTTATTCACCACCACGCTCGGCTCGCCGCCGGCGTTGGCCACGATTTGACGCAGCGGAGATTCAACCGCACGCAATACGATTTGCACACCGGCTTCTTGGTCGGCATTGGCGGTTTCTACTTTGCTCAGGGCAGAGCGGGCACGCAACAGGGCTACGCCGCCGCCGGCCACCACGCCTTCTTCTACAGCGGCACGGGTGGCGTGCAGCGCGTCGTCCACACGGTCTTTCTTCTCTTTCATTTCCACTTCGGTGGCTGCGCCCACTTTGATTACAGCCACGCCGCCGGCCAGTTTGGCCACGCGCTCTTGCAGTTTTTCCTTGTCGTATTCGCTGGTGGCGGTTTCAATCTGAGTGCGGATTTCGGCCACACGGGCTTCTACGGCGGATTTATCGCCCAAACCATCGATGATAGTGGTGTTTTCTTTGCCCACTTCGATGCGTTTGGCCTGACCCAAATCTTCCAGCGTGGCTTTTTCCAAAGACAAGCCCACTTCTTCGGCGATCACGGTGCCGCCGGTGAGGATGGCGATGTCTTGCAGCATGGCTTTACGGCGGTCACCAAAGCCCGGGGCTTTCACAGCCACGGTTTTCAGGATGCCGCGGATGTTGTTCACCACCAGCGTGGCCAAGGCTTCGCCTTCCACGTCTTCAGCGATAATCAACAGCGGGCGGCTGGTTTTGGCTACTTGTTCCAACACAGGCAGCAGGTCGCGGATGTTGCTGATTTTTTTGTCAAACAGCAGAACAAACGGGCTGTCCAGTTCGGCCAGTTGTTTTTCCGGGTTGTTGACGAAATAGGGGGAGAGGTAGCCACGGTCGAACTGCATACCTTTTACCACTTCCACTTCGTTTTCCAGCGATTTGCCGTCTTCTACGGTGATCACGCCTTCTTTGCCCACTTCGTTCATGGCTTGAGCGATGATATTGCCGATGGATTCGTCAGAGTTAGCGGAAATAGAGGCCACTTGGGCGATTTCCTTAGATTTCTCCGGCACGGGCTTGGCAATATTCTGCAACTCTTTTACCAGAGCGGAAACGGCTTTGTCGATACCGCGTTTCAGGTCGGTCGGGTTCATGCCTGCGGTAACGTATTTCATGCCTTCGGCCACGATGGCTTGTGCCAACACAGTAGCGGTGGTGGTACCGTCGCCGGCTACGTCGTTGGTTTTGGAGGCAACTTCTTTCACCATCTGCGCGCCCATGTTTTCAAACTTGTCTTTCAGTTCGATTTCTTTGGCCACGGTCACGCCGTCTTTGGTGATGTGCGGGCCGCCGAAAGCACGGTCGAGCACCACATTGCGGCCTTTCGGGCCGAGGGTTACTTTCACGGCGTTGGACAAAACGTTTACGCCGTTTACCATCTTCTGGCGGACTTCATTGCCAAACTGTACATCTTTTGCTGCCATGTGTATGACTCCTAAAATAAAAAATCAGTAATTAAAAAATCAGTAATTTCTGTTCTTGAATCAGCGCGGTTTATTCCACGATGCCGAAGATGTCTTCTTCGCGCATCACCAGCAGCTCTTCGCCATCGGCTTTTACGGTTTGGCCGCTGTATTTGCCGAAAATCACGCGGTCGCCCACTTTCACATCCAGCTTGCGGCGCTCGCCGCCTTTGGTGAGCTTGCCAGCGCCCACGGCTACCACTTCGCCCATATCGGGCTTTTCAGCAGCAGAGCCGGGCAAAACAATACCGGAAGCGGTTTTTTCTTCGGCTTCCAGGCGTTTGATAACCACACGGTCGTGCAACGGACGAATTTTCATAAATCTTCTCTCCAAAATTGAATTTGATGATTTGTTGCTACCCAATTGAGGGTAAACAGAAATGTGCCGGGCAGGGCGCGGCACGCTGCTTATGCGGCGAAGGAAATGGAGTTGGAGGCGTCGAATTCAAGGGCAGACCGGAAAAAATATCCGGCTGGAGGGAGAAGGGGACGGACTAGATTGGGGAAGATGACTTTCAGGTAGCCTTTTGCCGGAGTAGGGCAGGGCGCAGGCTACCTGAAAATTGGGGGAAGAAATTTGGATCATGGAGATGATGTTTTCAGGTGGCCTCAATCAGCGGGTTCCTCTTCTTCTGGCAAGGGCAGATTGTGCTGCACGGCATAAACGGCGGCTTGTACACGGCTGCCGAGTTCGAGCTTGCGCAGGATGTTTTGCACGTGCACTTTCACGGTGGACTCAGCCAAATCCATGCGCTTGGCGATGATTTTGTTGCTGTATCCCACGGCGAGGTAGCGTAGCACTTCGAGTTCGCGCGAAGTGAGGGTGTCGAGGGCGCTTTCGGCGGCGGGCTGAGCTGGGCGGATGAGGGATTGCACCATGCAGGCCATCATTTCGGGGGAGAAGACGTTATCGCCGTTGGCAGCTTTGCCGATGGCGTCGATAAGGAAGTTGGCATTAATGTTTTTCAAGAGGAAGCCGCACGCACCCAGGCGCATACATTCCACTAAGTTTTCGCCGTCTTCCGATACGGTGAGCATCACCACCTTCTGCTCGGGGCGGCTGCTGAGGATTTGGGCCAGCGCTTCGCGCCCGTTCATCACGGGCATGTCGAGGTCGAGCAGCACCACGTCGGGCGCAAGCTGGCTCACCAGCTTCACGCCGCTGAGGCCGTCGGCAGCTTCGCCCACTACTTCGTAGTTTTCCTGCCGAGCGAGCAAGGCTTTGATGCCGCTGCGGAATAGGGTGTGGTCGTCGATGAGTACGATGCGGATTTTTTCGGTCATACCTGTCTTCTTTCTTCGTAAGGCAGATTCAAGGTTACCCGGGTGCCGCCGGGTTTGGAGTGTAGGGAAAGCTGGGCGCGGATGCGTTGGGCGCGTTCGTGCATGATGTTCAGCCCAACATGGTTGCCGGAATGCTGTTCTTTGAGCCGTTCGATATTGAAGCCGCGCCCGTTATCTTCAATTTCCATCACAAAATCCTGCCGGTTGTCGAAGCGGATATCCACTTCGGTGGCTTGGGAGTGTTTGCGGATATTGGAGAGGCTTTCCTGCAATATAAACACGACTTGCAGCTGCTGCTCGCTGTTGAGCTGGGGGCCGTTGCCGTGCCAATGCAGGCGCACGCCGATTTGGGTTTGGCGCTGGAAGCGGTCGGTTAGGGTCTGCACCACTTCGGTGAAGTCTTTGTTGTTGATTTTGGTGCGGAAGTTGATGAGCAGTTCGCGCACGTCGTCATAACACTCTTGGATGCCGTCTTTAATATAGTGCAGGTTTTCGTTGATTTGCTCTTGTTCTTGGTTTTGCAGGGCACTTTCCAACATCTGCACTTGCAGGTTGAGGAAGGTGAGGGCTTGGGCGATGCTGTCGTGCAGGCCTTGGGCGATGAGGTTGCGCTCCTGCAATACAGCCAGCTGGCGGCTCTCATCAATCAGGCGCAGGTTGCTCACCACCACGCCGAACTGGCTGCACAGGGCTTCCCACAGTTCGGTATCGGCCATGGCCACGGGCTCTTTCTGTTTGAAATAGAGCGTAACCATGCCGAAATCTTGCGCTTTATATTGGATTTTAAAAATGCGCAGCTGCTGGAAGCCCATGCGGCTGCATTCGCTGTTATCGGTGTCGAAGGCGTGGCCGTCTGGTTCACGCACGAATTGGATGGGCTGCCAGTCGTCGTGTACCACGGCGTGGCCGCACAAGCAGTCGTCGAAGCGCTGGCAGGCTTCGGCGGTTTGCAGGCTGTCGGGTAGGTTGATTTGGCTCACCAAATCCATACGCTGCCGTTTGAAATCGATTAAGCGGATGCTGCCGGCATCAGCGGCCACCATTTCCAGCATTTTCTGCAGGAATACTTCGGCAGCCTCGGTGGTGGTTTGGGTTTGACTGAGAAAGCGCGAAAAGAAATACAGGGTTTCTAGGGTGTGATGTTTGCTGGCCAGGTCGCGTGTTTTTTCCAGTACTTCTTCTTCTAGGTGGGAATAGAGTTGGTGCAGGCTGCTGCTCATCTGGTTGAAACCGTTGTCTACACGGGCGAACTCGGCGGAGTGATCAATGGGGATTTGAATGCCGAACTGCCCATCGTGAATAGCAGCCACGCCTTGTTGCAGATGCTGTAAAGGTTTAATAATCCACCAATACAGCAAAAACACCATAAAGGCAGAACTCATCACCACCAACACCAAAAGGCAGCTTTGAAACAAGCGCAGCCAAGAAATATAGCGCGTGTTGGTTTGCTCAACGGCAGAAACTAAATTATCCAAACGGCTGAGGAAGGGTTGCAGTTGTTTATCGGTAACCGGACGATTTTGTTGGTAGGCTACCTGAAAAGCCGGGCGGATATTTTGCCGCCATTGCTGGTCTAATTCGTTGAAACGCTGCCACACCACTTTGTCTGGCGGCAGGAACAGCGGGCGGGCACGGTCGCCGTGGCGCACGTTGTCGAGGATACTGTCGTATTGCTGCAACCGCTGTTCGATTTCTTCTGCTCCGGCATTTTCGCGAATTAACAGGGCAATGCGGAAGCTTCTCAGGCGCAAGCTGCCGATGTCGTTGATGGCAGCAGCACTGCCCTCCAGCCGCCAGGAAATCAGCAGGGTGTAGCTGATGGAGGCCACGGCGATGACGAGCCACAGTAGGGTCAGCAGCTTTAGCCGAACAGACAGGCTTTTGAAAAAGTTCATGGATATGAGCGGAGAAATCAAAAAGAGCAATCTCTCATTATACGCGTTTAACCCATGAAGCTTAACTATCGGCTTAGTGAAAATGGTTACCGCTCTAATACTTTCGGACTAGAAGACCTAGCTACAACAGGGCTTATTTAATCCAAATCATTGTTTTAAAATTCGCAACGGCTAAAACCCTTATTTTTCCAGTGTGATTTTTTGTTTCGAAAAATAAACGGTTTGGCTTCGCATGCTTCAATCGGCGGTTTTCAGGTAGCCTCTTCCTTATCAGGGTGTGCAAACCGCGAAATTTCCCCTTAGTATAGAGAAAACAAAAAATGAAATCAGAAAATTACAAACGCTACTCCGTGCTTATTTTCAGCACGTTTGCCTTCACAGTCTGCTTCATGATTTGGATGATGCTGGCGATTGTTGGCGTGAAAGTGCAGGAGCAGCTCGGCCTGAACGAAACACAAACCGGCATCCTGATGGCCGTGCCGGTACTCTCCGGCTCGCTCATTCGCGTACCGCTGGGCATCTGGACCGACAAATTCGGCGGCCGTATTGTAATGTTTGTATTGATGCTGCTTTCCGTGCCCGCCATCTTCCTGATGAGCTACGCCACCCACTACTGGCACTTCATCGCCATCGGCCTGATGATGGGCTTGGCCGGCGGCTCCTTCTCCGTGGGCACCCCCTATGTGGCACGCTGGTTTCCGAAACACCAGCAGGGCTTGGCCATGGGCATTTTCGGCGCGGGCAATGCCGGTAGCGCCATCAACAAATTCGTTGCCCCTGCGCTGATTAAATATTCGGCAGCAGCCGGTGCCGGCGCAGCCGCTTGGGTAATCGTACCGAAAGTGTACGCCGTCATCATGGCCGCTACCGCCGTATTGTTCTGGTTCACCACCTACCCCACCCCGCATAACCCCAACACCGCGCCCAAAGCCTCGCTTGCCGACCAGCTGGCCATGCTGAAAGACCCCGGCGTGTTGCGTTACAGCCAGTATTATTCCGTGGTGTTTGGCGGCTATGTGGCATTGGCTCTGTGGATGACTAAATACTACATTAATGAATACGGGCTGAGTATTGCTACCGCCGGTATGTTGGCTGCCTGCTTCTCCCTGCCTGGCGGCGTATTGCGCGCAGTAGGTGGCTGGTTATCAGATAAATACGGTGCCTATAAGGTTACCTGGGGTGTGATGTGGGTATTGTGGGTGTGCTTCTTTATCTTGTCCTACCCGCAAACCGACCTCGTGATTGCCACCACGCACGGTCCGCAAAGCCTGCACATCGGCCTGAATGTGGTGTTGTTTACCGTTTTGATGTTTGCCGCCGGTATCGCCATGGCGGTGGGTAAAGCCTCTGTGTTCAAATTTGTGGCCGACGACTACCCGAACGACATCGGTACGGTATCCGGCATCGTGGGTTTGGCTGGCGGTTTGGGCGGTTTCCTCCTGCCGATTATGTTCGGTATGTTGCTCGACCTCACCGGTATCCGCTCCACCACCTTCATGCTGCTCTACGGCACGGTGTGTGTATCGCTGATTTGGATGCACTTCTCTTTCAAAGCCAAACGCGAACAGTAATCCGCTTAAAGGCTACCTGAAAACTGCGCAGCGGTTTTTCAGGTAGCCTCCATGTTAAAAACGTGCTCGCAAAAGCTGAACACTTACCACATTAGGAAAATGATATGTCTCACTTAATTCAAGACTGGCGGCCGGAAGATCCCGAATTCTGGCAAAGCACCGGCCGTAAAATCGCACGGCGCAATTTGTGGATTTCCATCCCTGCGCTGTTTTTGGCGTTTGTTATGTGGCAGGTATGGAGCGTAACCATCCTTAATCTGCCCAATGTCGGCTTCAATTTCAGTAAAGACCAACTGTTCTGGCTGGCTGCATTGCCCGCCTTATCTGGCTCTACCTTGCGCGTGTTCTATTCCTTTATGGTGCCGATTTTCGGTGGTCGCAAATGGACTGCGATTACTACCGCCAGCCTGCTGTTGCCCGCTATCGGCATCGGCTTTGCCGTGCAAGACCCGACTACCAGCTACAGCACTATGGTGATTCTTGCCCTGTTGTGCGGTTTCGGTGGCGGCAACTTCTCTTCCAGTATGGCCAACATCAGCTTCTTCTTCCCCAAAGCGGAAAAAGGCAGTGCGCTCGGCCTGAATGCCGGTTTGGGTAATCTCGGCGTATCTGCCGTGCAGTTCATCGTGCCGCTGGCCATTACCGCCGGCCTGTTCGGCGCGTTGGGCGGCGAACCGCAAACCATGATGAAAAACAACGAAACCGTGCAAATCTGGCTGCAAAACGCCGGTTTTGTGTGGGTGCCATTCATTATCTTGGCCACTTTGGCAGCTTGGTTTGGCATGAACGATTTGGCCAGCGCCAAATCCAGCTTCAAAGAGCAGTCTGTGATTTTCTCACGCAAGCACAACTGGATTATGTGTATCCTTTATTTGGGTACGTTCGGCTCTTTCCTCGGATTCTCTGCCGGTTTTCCATTTTTGATCAAACTGCTGTTTCCGGAGATTAATCCCGCCAAATTCGCCTTCCTCGGCCCCTTGGTAGGCGCGCTCACCCGTTCTGCTGGCGGTTGGGTGTGTAAAAAACTCGGTGGCGGCGCGCGCACCACGCAGGTGGTGTTCGTGGGCATGATTATCGGCGTGCTCGGCGTATTGATGTTCTTGCCGACGAACGGCCAGGGCAACTTCCCTGCCTTCTTTGCCTGCTTTATGGTGCTGTTTGCACTCAGCGGCATCGGCAATGCTTCCACTTTCGTACAAGTGCCGCTGATTTTCTTGGGTTTCCATCAGAAATTTGCCGATGCCGGCCAAATCACCCAAGAACAATGCGTACAAAATGCTAACCGCGAAGCCGCCGCTGTTATCGGGTTCACCGCCGCATTTGCCGGCTATGGTGGTTTCCTGATTCCGAAAAGCTTCGGTACTGCGCTCTCTCTTTGGGGCAGTGTGAACGGAGCCTTGATCGGCTTTATCCTGTTCTACATTATCTGTGCCGGGTTGAACTGGTGGTACTACGCCCGTAAGAATGCCGAAGCCAAGTGCTAAAACGGCAGGCTACCTGAAAATGCAAAACAGGCTTTCAGGTAGCCTTTTAACCACTTAATAGCTAAAGCATCAGTTTCTGCCTGCCTGCGTTGGTTTGTTTTGCTGTAACCCATAATTGGTTGCAGTTCGCCAACTGGCAGGAGGAGCAGCACACACTCATCTCTTTATATTTTTGATAATAAGGAATCTATCCATGGCCCTTACCCCTGTTCACGAACTGCAAGCGCTGATTCACGCCAAAATCGCCGCCGTGCAAAAGCCGTTGGAAACCGAAACCGTACCGCTGGTGTCGGCAGTGGGGCGTGTGCTGGCGCAGGATGTGGCGGCGGCGGTGAATATTCCGCCCGCAGATATTTCTGCCATGGATGGCTACGCCCTGCCCGTGGCCGCGGCGGCAGGTAGTGAATGGAAAGTAGTGGGCGAATCGGTGGCCGGGCAGCCGTTTTCAGGTAGCCTGCCTGCCGATGGTTGCGTGCGCATCATGACCGGTGCAGTGGTGCCGGCAGCTTGCTCCAGCGTGGTGATTCAAGAAAACGTGCAGTTGCAAGACGGTGTGATCCGTTTGGAAAAAGACGCGGCTGAGGGCGGCAATATCCGCCGCCGTGGCGAAGAAATTGCGGCAGGCGATACTGTGTTGCAGGTAGGGCGGATTCTGCGTCAGGCCGATATCATGCTGCTGGCCGCCTTGGGCTATGCCCAAATCGAAGTGCGCCGCAAATTGCGTGTGGCCGTACTTTCTAGCGGCGACGAACTGCTCGAACCGGGCACGGCCGACAACCGTACCGACCGCATTTATGACAGTAACCGCTATATGTTGATGGCGCGACTCGCACCCCTGCCGGTGGAAGTGATCGACTTTGGCCAAGTGGCCGACCGGTTGGAAGACGTGTTGAAAATACTGAATAAAGTTATCCACCAAGCCGATGTGCTGATTACCACTGGCGGCGTATCCGTGGGCGATTATGACTTCATGCGCGAAGCCGTGGAGCGCGTGGGCAGCATTCATCACTACAAGGTTGCCCTCAAGCCGGGCAAACCCTTCGTGTTCGGCCAAATCATGACTACTTGGTGTTTCGGCCTGCCGGGCAACCCGGTGTCTGGTTTTGTAGGCTTTGATATTTTCCTCAAATCCGCCCTGTGGCAGCTGTGCGGCGCGGCCGAAATCCCTCAGCCCGTGCGCTTTACGGCCAAACTGGCCGAGCCGGTGAAGAAAAACCACAGCCGCACCGATATTCAGCGTGGTATCATAAGCCGTCAGGAAGACGGCACTTGGCTGGCCGCACCCTGCGGCAGCCAGGATTCGCACCGTATTTATCAGGTGAGCCGCGCCAATGCCTACCTGATTCTCCCCGCCGAAAGCGGCTCGCTGCCTGCTGGTGCGGAAGTGACGGTGCAACCTTTTACCGAAGCATTTTTGTAAAGCTGGAAAGGCTACCTGAAAAGCCACGCCAGCTAAGTTTCAGGTAGCCTGTGTCCCATAAGTAAATAGAATATAGAGCAACCGGCACACACCAGACGGAAACCCATTATGACCCCGCCCCACACACTCACCGACCCCTACAACCGCCGCCTGAGCTACCTGCGGCTGTCGGTTACCGACCTGTGCAACTACCGCTGCACCTACTGCCTGCCCGACGGCTACCAAGGCAAAGCCAAGCCCGACGAACTTACCCTGCCAGAAATCGAAACTCTAGTAAACGTGTTCGCTGCCGCTGGTACGCGCAAAATCCGCCTCACCGGCGGCGAGCCCACCCTGCGCCGCGATTTGGCCGACATCATCGCCGTGTGCAAAGCCAACCCGCTGATTGAAAACGTGGCACTTACCACCAACGCTTTCCGACTGGCGCAGCTCTTCCCAGCCTACCGCGCTGCCGGACTGGACAAAATTAACATCAGTATCGACAGCTTCGACCCGGACGTATTCTTCGAAATCACCGGCAAGCGCGAATGCACCAACATCCTGCGCGCGCTCGACAACATCCTGGCCGAAGGCTTCTGCAACGTCAAAGTCAACACCCTGCTGCTGCGCCGCTACGCCGAGCGCACGCTGGCCGACGCGCTCGATTTCGTGCGCGAGCGCCCCGTAACCTTGCGCTTCATCGAATTGATGCAAACCGGCGACAACGGCAGCTTCTTCAACAGCCAGCACCTCTCCGCCGCCGAAATCGAACGCGGCCTGCAGGCGCAAGGCTGGCAGCTGTTGCCGCGCCAGCCGCACGCCGGCCCCGCACGGGAATATTTCCACCGCGATTTCTCCGGCAGCATCGGCTTCATCGCCCCCTACAGCGAAGATTTCTGCAAAAGCTGCAACCGCCTGCGCGTTACCGCCCAAGGCAAAATGCACCTGTGCCTGTTCGGCGGTATTGCCTACGACCTGCGCCCCCATCTGCGCGAAGGTGATGCCGAAGGCTTGCGCCGTTATCTGCATCAAACCATTGCCGAAAAACCCGAACACCACTATCTGCACGATAAAAAAGTCGGCCTCATCACCAACCTTTCCATGACCGGAGGCTAAATGCACCGCTCCGCACCCGAATTCCGCCCCTTCCGCATCCACCTGCTCACCGTAACCGACACCCGCAGCCCCGCCGAAGACGGCAGCGGCAACTATCTGGCCGAAGCCCTGCAGGCCGCAGGCCACGTGTTGTACGCGCGTGATTGGTGCCGCGACGAGCGCTACGATATCCGCGCCATCGTTTCCGCCGCCATTGCCGAGCCGCAAACCGACATCGTGTTGATTACCGGCGGCACTGGCATGTTCGAGCGCGACATTACCCCCGATGCGGTGGAAATCCTGTTCGACAAAACCATCCCCGGCTTCGGCGAAGTGTTCCGCGCCGTGTCTCTGCAGGAAATCGGCATGTCGACCATCCAATCGCGCGCCGTGGCCGGCATCGCCAACCGCACGCTCATTTTCTGTCTGCCCGGCTCCACCGGTGCCTGCCGCACCGCTTGGGAAAAAGTCATCGCCCCGCAACTCGACCCGCGCATCAACAGCTGTGGCTTCACCCGCGTGTTCAACGCTTGGGGCAAGTGAGTAAACCCGGCCTCATGGAGATTGCTACCGAGCCGCTGCTGATTTTATGCGGCGGATTCAGCCGGCGGATGGGCCGCCCCAAGCCGCTGTTGCCGTTTCGCGGCGTGCCGCTGATTGAGCGCCTGGCCTCAGCGGCAAACCGGCCGCTGTGGATTGCTTCGGCCGGGCAGCGTTTCCCCCATCTCCCCCTCGCGCGATACTTGCCCGATGCCCTGCCCGAACGGCAGGGTGCTTTGTCCGCCATTCTGCCCGCGCTCGAGTTGGCTACCGAACAAGGCCATGCCGGCATTTATGTGCTCTCCTGCGATACCCTGCTGCTGCCTGAGCAAGTGGCAGGCTGTTTGCAACAATCGCGAAACAGTGCCGCTTGGCAGCAGGGCGTGGCCGCGCTGAGCGGCGGCGGGCGGGATTATCCGCTATTGGCGCATTGGTCTGCCGCCCTGGCCGCCCCGCTGCGCCAATACGTAGCAAGCGGGCAGCGCCGCGTAACCGCCTGGCTGCAAACCGTGCCGTTTGCCGTTGCGCCGCTGCCGGATGAATGGCTGCCGCTGTGCAACTTTAACACGCCACCAGAGTTTGCACGGGCGGTGGAGCAGGCAGAACGGTTGTTTGGTCATGGAAGGCAGGTTATATTAGAATAATAGATATAAACCAAAAATATCCTTGCCAGAAATGAAACCCTGTCGCATAAATATGAGTGATTAATAATATGAAAATTAATCAATTTATTGCACTATTGTCTGAAAGAGCGCCTCAGGACCTAATCAGTGCTTTAATCGAGTATCACATAATTTTCTCTTCTATAGGAGGAATGACAAATCAAAATTATTTGGTAACGATTGACAATATTCAATACGTTCTAAGGATTCCAAATAAAATCAATTCCTTGCTGATAAATAGAAATTATGAGGAATATAATTCTAAACTTGCGTCTGATATTGGAGTCAATGTAAATACTTTATACTTTAATTCCAAAACAGGTGTCAAATTGACAGAATACCTACATGAAAGTAGGGTCTTAAAAAAAACCGATATTCTAGATGATTTTATAGTTAAAGAGATCTCAAAAACTTTTTTGAATTTACATAATGCAGGTTGTAAGTTTATTAATAGATTTAATGTTTTATCAGAATTTAACTATTACATATCTCTACTGAAGGATAAAAATAGACTTTTAAAATATCATTCATCGATTGGTGAGTTGATAAATTTTTTATTTAAATTAAATGATAGATATTTCTCCCATGAGAATAAGATATCTCCATGCCATAATGATTTGGTTCTTGAGAATATATTATTAAAAAAGGAGAGGATATTTTTAATTGATTGGGAATATTCTGGCATGAATAATCCCATATTTGATATTGCAGCTTTTTTGCTTGAAGCTGAGTTGGATACAGAAGAAAGTTGCTATTTTTTAGAACATTACTATGGAGATGTTTTTCCTATCTATAAAGAAGATATTCTAAATAAAATAAGAAGTTATCAGTTCTCCCAGGATCTGCTTTGGTTTGTGTGGACGCTAATTAAGGAAGAGCATAATGAATATTTTGGGGATTATGCCAAATGTCGGTTAGAACGTTCTATAAGAATTATGAGGGAGATAAAATTATAAAATGGGATATTTTTTTGGAGGAATATCAGGATTTTTTTGGGCACTTTCTGGTGTGCTATACAGTTATTTATATACCAATTACCCGAATTTTAATGCAATAGGAGTATTGGTATATATTTTGCTACTATCTGAGTTTTTCTCTTTCTTAAATTTATCAGTTATATTTTCTTTTAGATCCAGAAAAATACCAGAGCTAAAAATTAAGTATGCGATTCTCCCATTTTTTTCCGGAGTGTTTGGTGGCGCAGTTGGTATGTATGCTTATCTGATGAGTATTCAATATATTGGTATTGAATATACAGCATTATTATCTAGTAGTTACCCAGCAATTGCTGCTTTGTTAGCGTGTATTTTTTTAAAAGATAAATTAAATTCTGTTGGGGTGGCTGGTTTTTTTATCTTAATTGTTTCATCTGTAATGCTTATTCTTCCATCTTATCAACATAAAAATTTGGATTATTTTTATTTTATATTTGTATGTATTTGTTCGATTGGGTGGAGCCTTGAAGTGGTTTTATCATCCTATACCATGAAGTTTATTGCACCGGAATTAGTATATGCAATAAGAGTTTTAGGGGCCATAAGTGGCTATTTTGTTATTATTTTCTTTAATAAAATAGAAATTTATTCATTGCTGCATTTATTAACTATAAGAAATTCTTCTATAATATTATTTATACTTGCTTCGGGATTCTTGTCCTATTTTTATTATTATAAATCAATTGGTTTGGTTGGGCCAATTCGAGCTATAACCATGAATATTACATATACAATATGGACGGTTATTATGAGTTATTTATTTTTAGATATAGATGTTAATTTAATGACTATTTTGTGTTGCTTAGGGATGTTTATTGGTACATGTATTACTTTATCATCTAGAAAGGTACCTTTGTGAATGCGATTATTCTAGCAGCTGGGCTAGGGAGTAGGCTTAAAGAAATTACAAAGAGTAAACATAAAGCTCTTATTGAAATTAAAGGTATTCCTAATATTGAAAGAACTATTTTATATCTCAAAGAGGCGGGTATTGATGAAATTTATATTGTAACAGGCTACCTTTCTAGCCAGTTTGAATATCTAACTTATAAGTATGGGTGTAAGCTGATAAAGAATAACAAATATAGAGAATATAATAATATATACTCTTTTTACTTAGCCTCTAAGTATCTTAGTGATTCCTACGTAATTGATTCTGATGTGGTCCTATTTAAAAATATATTTTTAGATAAACCCGTATTTAGCACTTATTATACTATCATAAGGCCAGAGTCTGATGAGCTTGAGTGGAATCCTATTCTAAATGAAAAGGGGATAGTAACTGATATTATTATTTCTTCAAGACACCTACCTAGCTTGCTTGGTATTTCATTTTGGAATCTTGGTGATTCCAAGAAAATATTAGCTGAGCTGGAAAAATATAACAAATTGAGTGTTTTAGAGGATAGTAAGTTATATTGGGATAATATTCCAATGTCATTACTTGGTTCAATGGAAATAAGAGTTAGGGAGTTAAGTATTTGTGATGCGTATGAGATGGATAATATCATGCATTATAAATTTATTTCTAATATAGGAGAGTGGTAAAATGAAAAATTTTTTTGAAAGCACATTTTTTATATCTTTATGTCACCCATTTAGCTCTAAAAAGAGAAAGGAAAAACGTAAAGAAATAGGCGAGAGAAGAGAAGAGCTTAGGCAAAAAATATTTTTAGAAAATTCGCAACTTATTTTTCAGAAGTTATCTAGTGCGATACAATCATTTAATGAACCTATAAAAGTTTGGTTAGAGTTTGGTACGTTATTAGGTTATTATAGAGAGGGAGATGTTATTGCTCATGATACTGATATTGATTTTGGGATTGAGGATTCTATATTTGTGAGTAATTTTATTAATCATCTTGTACGTAATGGGTTTAAGGTGGTGAATTATTTTAAAATTCAGTCAGACTCGAATAAGGATTTAAATAATTTTATTGCGGAATATGCTATTTATTATAAGGATATTGTAAAGATTGATTTTTTCGTATTTAGGACGGTGGGCGATAAAAAATACAGTTACCATTTTGATGCTGGTAACGAAGGCTGGGAGGGAAAATTAATTGTGAACTGTATTGAGATGGATAGCTTTAACTTGGAGGAGTGTTATTTCAAGGGCGCAAAATTCTATATTCCAGATAATGCGGGAGAGCATCTTGCCTCAATTTATGGCAATGATTTTATGACTCCAAAGATATATTATTATTGTGATAGAGAAAAAGATTTTGAGTATGTAGTAAATGATGCATATGCGTTGAAAACGATGAATATGCATTCATAGATGATAGTCTAAGGATAAAATTTTGCTGACACATTTAGATCAACACAGCCGCAGCAGCATGGTGGACGTGGGTGATAAAGCTGTCACCCGCCGTGTGGCTGTGGCTGCCGGGCGGGTGGTATTCCCGCCGGAAGTGTATGCCCAAATCCAGGCGGCCAACGGGCAAACTGCTAAGGGCGCGATTACCGAAGTGGCGCGCTTGGCCGGCATCATGGCGGCGAAAAATACCGCCAGCTTGATTCCGCTGTGCCATCCGATGATGCTGGAGCGCTGCAAGCTGGAGCTGGAATACGACGATGCCGCACACGGCCTGAATATTCGCGCCGAAGTGGCCGTCAGCCATAAAACCGGTGTGGAAATGGAAGCGCTCACCGCCGTATCCGTGGCAGCGCTCACGGTGTACGACATGACCAAAGCCCTGAGCCACGACATCCAAATTCAAGACATCCGCCTAATACACAAATCCGGAGGCAAACATGAGTTCAACCGTTGAAATCACCGTGCTGTATTTCGCCGCCCTGCGCGAACAGGCGGGCAAAGAGCAAGAAAAAATCCACGTCGCCGAGGGCTGCACCGCAGCAGCCTTATACGAGCAACTCTCGCAGCAATACCGCTTCACTCTGCCGCAAGAACGCGTGCGGGCGGCGGTAAACCATGCGTTTGCCGATTGGCTGCAGCCGCTTGCCGCCAACGACATCGTGGCCTTTATCCCGCCGGTAGCAGGAGGTTGAAATGTTTGATTTAACCGAACAAGCGATAGACAGCCAGGCCTTGCGCCAACAGCTTTTAAACAACGAGCAATGCGGCGCCTTCCTCAGCTTTGAAGGATGGGTGCGCCGACAAAATGACGGGCAGCGCGTAGATTATTTGGTATACAGCGTGTATGAAGAGCTGGCGCGTCGGCAAGGGCAGGCCGTAATTGAAGAGGCCAAACGCCGCTTCGGCCTAGAAGCTGCCGTGTGCGTGCACCGCTATGGCCGGTTGGAAGTGGGCGATATGGCGGTGTGGGTGGGCGTAACTGCTGGCCACCGCGACATGGCCTTCGCCGGCTGCCGTTATATTATAGATACGGTGAAAGCCGAAGTGCCGATTTGGAAACAGGAATTCTACAGCGGCCAAGTCGTTGCCGCATGGCTGGACAATCAAACGGCCGATGCCAAACGCCAACTGCTCAAATAACGCTTGGCAAGTATTGAAGAGGCTACCTGAAAATTTCAGGTAGCCTTTTTGCATGAGTTTAAAAAGAGACATGTTAGTGTGAGGAGCTAATTTTACATGCTGAAGTTTATAGGCTACCTGAAAACAAAATAGCCTGATTTTTAGGTAGCCTTTTATTTTGTGTGGTTTTTTAATCAAATGCAGCCAGCTATGCTAATTTGAGGTCAACTAAAAATTGAGAAAGATCAGTAAAATCTGTAAAATAGCGGTCAATAGCAGAATAGAGCAGCAGCTTGGGAATACTGTTTGCATCATTAATTTTCCCTGAGCCGCTTCAGCTTGGCTGCTGATGCATTTTCTGCTGAGATTGATTTAAAACTGAACGGTTGCCGTATTCCAACGGTCTGTTGAAGCTTTATCCTAGCGTTGGCAGCATCCGAATTTTTAGGAGAAATACCATGCGAGGCTATCAACTAGACCCACACCAACCCGTAGGCGGCGTGATTGCAGAGGATGCCGATCAGCAAATCGTGCAGCTCAATCTGCAAAAAGGCAACGAAGTTCCACCTTATTCAGCCGAGGCCATCATTACCATTACCGTGCTCTCCGGCTCGGTGTGCCTGAAAACCGAGCAAGGGCAGATTGATTTGCAGCCGATGACCCTGGCGCGGCTTGAACCGCAGGAAACCCATGCCCTGGTGGCCTTGGAAGACAACACCTCCGTGCTGGTGGTGAAACAGCTGTGCTACCACGCCCTGCTCAACCAAAAACTGCGCTTCGGCCGCTGCTGCGTTTAACCGTTTTCGCGCCGTATTGCCCGGCAATGCGGAATTATTTTAAAACCATCGCCTTACAACACAACTCTTGGAGATGAATCATTATGATTAAAGGTATTCAAATTACCCAATCGGCCCAACACCCCGCCTTGGTGCACTCTTTCTGGCTGTTGGACGACGAAACCCAGCAGGCACGTTGCCTGTGCAGCAAGGACGAGCATTTCGCTGCCGACCAAATCGTTGCCCTGAGCGATTTGGGCGATGTGAGCTACCAAGAAGTGGCTGTAGACAGCTACGTGCGTCCGAAAGTGGAAGGTGGTCAGCACCTGAACGTGAATGTGATGAGCCGCGAAATGCTGGAAGACGCAGCTGCTAATCCCGATAAATATCCGCAGCTCACCATCCGCGTATCCGGCTATGCCGTGCGCTTCAACTCCCTCACGCCCGAGCAGCAGCGCGATGTGATTACCCGTACCTTCACGCAGCATATGTAAACCGGAATCACAGCACAGCCCCGCCGTTTCAGATGGCGGGGCTGGTTTTTTGCGGGGTATGAAATAGCTAATAGCAGGACAGCAAGATAAGTGAAAGCAGTCCCAGTTTTTGTTTAACCATTACCAAACAGATTTCAGGTAGCCTGATTGATAAACGGAAAGGCTACCTGAAAACTCAAAATGGTTTAGTTATATTGACCATATTTTTCAGGTAGCCTCATGCCGCAGAAATTTTAAGCTCCGGCTTATTTTTTGGGGCTGACGTAGATTAGCCCTAAATTCCA
>NZ_KV795559.1:44629-54483 GCF_001809035.1 Eikenella sp. HMSC061C02 | reverse complement strand
CCTGTGGTGTAAACAACGCGCCGATTTACTACACCTAAAGGCTACCTGAAAGCAGCCAAATGCTTTCAGGTAGCCTTTTCACCGGAATAATTTAGATATTGCCGTAAATCTTGGTTAATCCCCCTTTTTATGCCGCACGCTTTGGGCTAAGATGCTCTTGCCGCCGGCTATGGCGGTATTTTCTCATTTTATAGGAAATACACAATGAAAGTACGTACTTGGGCTGTACCGGCCTCTTTGGCTTTGTTGTTGACCGCCTGCGTGGTGAACACCCCGCAAGACGACGGTCACCGTCATCAACATCACCAACGCCATGAAAGCAGCATGCAAGATCCGAGCAACGAGCCGGCTCCGCGCCACGAGCACCGTGGCGAGCGCCGTGCAAGCGTTGAGCGCTTCAGCTGCGAAAACGGCCTGTCTGTAACCGTGCGCCAGCAAGGTACCGACCGCGTGAGCCTGCAGCTTGACGACAAGAGCGCTGTGCTCAACCGCGCCACTTCCGGTTCTGGCGAGCGCTACACCAGTAACCGCGGCCTGTTCGGCAGCGGTGCCGAGTGGCATCGCAAGGGCAATGAAGCTGCGTTCAGCTTCAAAGACCCCTATGGCAACAGCGTAGAAACTGCTTGCCAACGCCAGCAGTAAGCTGATTTCAATTCAACGCCGCATTAGTGAAATCAGGCCGGCAGCCCGGGAATTCCGAGGCTGCCGGTTTTTATTAGGCACAGAAAACGGAGCGGGTAGCACGGCGGAGTGGTGATGCCAACTTGCTGCCTTGCCAAAATCTAATCTCAATCTCACAGAAACTCCGCTTCCTACGGAAACTTCGTTTGAACTACGTTAAACTGACGATTTAGCTTCGCAGCAACTCAGCCTAGTTTTAACTTCGTTGAAGCTTACGCTTTAGCTTCGCAGAAGCTCCGCCTTGGCTATGCCAAGACATCGCTTTCAGGTAGCCTTTTATCTTTTCCTCTAAATCGCCCCAAACCATGCCAGCCACCCACATCCTGCAAACCATTGCCTACGTCCGCTCTCCTTATAAGCAGAAATTCGGCGTACCGCGCCAGCCTGGCTTGGTGCCTTCTGCCCAGGTATGCATCGAATTCCTGCCCGAGTTTTCTGCCGATTGTGTGCGTGGGCTGGAAAGCTTCAGCCATGTCTGGGTGCAGTTTGTGTTTCACGGCGTGGCCGGGGCGGGCTGGCAGCCTTTGGTTCGGCCGCCGCGTTTGGGCGGCAACCGGAAAATGGGCGTATTTGCCACGCGCAGCCCGTTCCGGCCCAATCCGCTGGGACTGTCCCTGCTCAAGCTTGAGCGCATTGAAACCGAGGGCGGAGTGCGGCTGTGGTGCGGCGGGGCGGATTTGCTTGATGGCACGCCTGTGTTAGACATCAAACCTTATCTGCCTTTTGTGGAAGCACAGCCCGATGCCGCCCCAGGCTTCGCCGCCGTTCCGCCCGTACCGCTCGAAGTAGCTTGGGCAGACGAGATAAGCGCAGCATCCCTGCCGCCGCCCATTCGCCTGTTGATTGAACAAAGCATCGCCCAAGACCCGCGTCCGGCTTATCAGGATACGCCACAGCGGGTATATAAGATGGCAGTGGACGATTGGGAAGTGGCATTTCGGATTGAAAACGGAATGGCTTTAATTGAAGCAGTAATGGCGGTGGAAGGCTAAAGGCTACCTGAAAGCTGCGGTACGGCTTGCGTGTGGTTAAAGAGAAATCCTTATGAAGGGACAAGTTGCTACGAAGCGAATTCTTCCTTAATCAAGAGGCGGCATAGTAATGCCGCCTTACCTTATTTTTGCACTAGTGCAGTATTGCCGCACCGATGAAAGTGGATAGATATAGTGGAATGCCAAAAATCGCCGCTTAAAATGGCAGCAACCTAAATTGGCAGGCGATGAAGCCCATAAAATGGCAATCTGTGCAAAATAGCGGGCCAAAAACTGACGATAAATGTCAGTTTTGCAGATTAGCTAGTCGCGCAGAGCAGTCACATAAACCTGTCGCTTAAATCAAAAAACAAATAAAAATAATTTAAAAACATTAAGTTGTGAAATAAATAGAACTATTTTTATATTTTTTGGCATAGCCGTTGCTTTATGTTTCTCGTGGCGACGGCAAACAAGCCTAGCCGGAAATGAAGTTTTTTAGTTGTCTCCTTCTTTTGGTTGAAGTTCCCGGGTCGGAAGATTCGGTTTATTTAAGTTCCATTTTAAACAAGGAAAATGTCATGTTGAAACAAGTACAAAAAGGTTTTACCCTGATCGAGTTGATGATCGTTATCGCCATTATCGGTATTTTGGCTGCTATCGCCCTGCCGTTGTACCAAGACTACATCTCTAAATCTCAGGTAACCCGTGCATACGGCGAATTGGCCGGTACCAAAACCGCTATCGAAGCTGCTCTGTTTGAAGGTCGTACACCGGTATTGGCTGCTGATGCTGCAGCTGGTGCCGCTGTTACCACCCCGAATGAATGGGTGGGTATGCTGAATAACCCGACTTCTAACTTGTTGTCTAAAGCTACTTTGACAGCGGGTACTGGTGCTGATGCTGGTAAAGTTACATTTGTAGGCACTATTGGTGAGAATGCTAATACCAGCATTCATGGTGCTACCATTACCTTGAGCCGTACTCCTGCTGGTGAGTGGAGTTGTACTGTTGCTAAAAACAGCGCAAGTGGTTGGAAAACCAAATTTGTTCCTAGCGGTTGTACCGGTGCTTAATAGGCGCTGAATCCGATTAAAACAGCCACCGTATGGTGGCTGTTTTAATAATGAACTGCGGTGATAAATATGTGTAAACACAAAGGCTTTACTTTGATTGAGCTGATGATTGTGATTGCCATCATCGGCATTTTGGCTGCCATTGCATTGCCATTGTATCAAGATCATATGGCTAAGGCTCAGATTAACCGTGTCTTTTATGAGTTGGGTAGTACTAAGACAGCGGTGGAATCTATTTTGGCGCATGGCGGAATTCCCACTGTTGATCCGAGCCAGGACGGAGTGATGCAGAATGGTAGGAGGTTGGAATTTTTAGGTTTGAACCAAAACCCGAATTCCAATTTAATATTTACTGCATCAGTTGGATTAAATAGCAACCAATTTGAACGGGTCAATGCCACCTTTGGCCGCAATGCTTTGCCACAAATACAGGGTGCAGTAATTAGCTTTGTACGGGATAATCAAGGGCAGTGGACTTGCGAGATAGATAAATCTAATGCCGCATATTGGCCTTCAAAATATACACCTGCCACTTGCGTGACAATTTGATTTATAGAATATTGATAATGGGAGGGTCATCTGTGAGAGGATGGCCTTTTATATTATTTTAGATAGTAGTAATTTACAGTGATTAATTGATTGTTTTCCATGTAGGGTATGGAAATATGGTAAGTGCTCTTTCATGTACACATTAGAGGAGATGCTATGCAATCCGAACTCATCTGCTACAAAACCATGCCGGTATGGGATAAAGCCACTATTCCGGCAGCAGTTTTGTCGCAGCACAACACACAGGTTGGTACCTACGGCAAGCTGCGCGTATTACGCGGGCGGCTGAAGTTTTATGAATTGCAGGAAGACGGCACAGTGCTGGCGGAGCATATTTTGCAGCCGGATTCCGGTGTGTGGACGATTTATCCGCAGGCTTGGCACAAGGTGGAGCCCTTGGATGATGATTTTGCCGTGCAGCTGGAATTTCATTGCGAAAAAGCAGATTATTTCCACAAAAAATACGGCATGACTACCACCCATTCCGCTATCCGCGAGGCGGTGCAAACCGTGCCGCCGTGCAAGACCTTGGATTTAGGCTGTGGGCAGGGGCGCAATGCGCTGTTTTTGAGCTTGGCCGGATATGATGTGCACGCTGTGGACCACAGCCCGGCGGCAGTGGCTTCGGTGCTGGATATGGCTGCGCGCGAACAGTTGCCGCTGCGGGCGGATGCTTACGATATTAACGCCGCTGCTTTGAATGAAGATTACGATTTTATCTTTGCCACAGTGGTGTTTATGTTTCTCCAGGCAGGCCGTGTGCCGGAGATTATTGCCGATATGCAGGCGCATACTCGGCCTGGTGGCTATAACTTGATCGTGTCGGCAATGGATACGGCAGACTACCCCTGCCATATGCCGTTTTCGTTTACATTTAAAGAAGACGAGCTGCGGCAGTATTATGCCGACTGGGAATTGCTGAAATATGAAGAAGCCGTAGGCTCAATGCACGCTACTGATGCGCAAGGAAGGCCAATTCAATTGAAGTTTGTGACGATGTTGGCGAAGAAGCCCGGCTGAATAATTTTGTATTATATGAGAAAGGCTACCTGAAAACTTTCAGGTAGCCTTCTTTTATGTTCGCGCGGCAACTAGCCGGACTTACTCTTTCGCAAGCATCTGCCCAATCTCCGGCTCTTTCACATTGAGGAAACCGCCGCTTTGGTGTGCCCACAGGCTGGCGTAGAGGCCGCCCTTGGCTAAGAGCTCGGCGTGGTTGCCTTCTTCTGCGATGCGGCCTTTATCGAGCACGATGAGGCGATCCATGGCGGCGATGGTGGAGAGTCGGTGGGCGATGGCAATAACGGTTTTGCCTTCCATCATGGTATCGAGGCTTTCTTGGATGGCGGCTTCCACTTCGGAATCGAGCGCGCTGGTGGCTTCATCTAAAAGCAGAATCGGTGCGTCTTTGAGCATCACTCGTGCGATAGCGATGCGCTGGCGCTGGCCGCCGGAAAGCTTCACGCCGCGCTCGCCCACGTGGGCATCGTAGCCTTTGCGGCCTTTGGCATCGGAAAGCTGGGGGATGAATTCGGCGGCTTCGGCACGTCGGGCGGCTTGCAGCATATCTTCTTCGGTGGCGTCGGGGCGGCCGTAGACAATATTGTCGCGCACCGAGCGGTGCAGCAGGCTGGTGTCTTGCGTTACCAAACCGATTTGGGCGCGCAGGCTTTCTTGGGTAACGCTATCGATATTTTGCCCATCGATGCAGATTTGGCCGCTTTGTGGCTCGTAGAAGCGCAACAGCAGGTTCACAATGGTGGACTTGCCCGCGCCGCTGCGGCCGATGAGGCCGACTTTTTCGCCGGGGCGAATGTGCAGGCTGAAACCGTTGAGCAGGGGCTTGCCGGGCTCGTAGGAGAAGTCGATGTGGTTGAAGCAGATTTCGCCTTTGTTCACCAACAGCGGCTTGGCATCGGGCTTATCGAGGATGGTTTGCGGCTTGGAAAGCGTGCCCATGCCGTCGGCCACGGTGCCGATATTCTCAAACAGTCGGGCGGATTCCCACATGATGTATTGCGAGAGCCCGTTCACGCGCAGTGCCATGGCAGTGGCGGTGGCCACTGCGCCCACGCCCACCTGGCCGTTGTGCCACAGCCAAATGCCGAGCACGGCGGTGGAAAGGGTGAGCGCGGTGTTTACTGCGGCGCTGGCACTGTAGAGCAGCGTGGCCAGCCGCATTTGGGCGTGCACGGTTACCATAAATTCCTCCATCGAACGGCGGGCATAATCAGCTTCGCGCGCACCGTGGGAGAAGAGTTTCACCGTGGCGATGTTGGCGTAGGCATCGGTAACGCGACCGGTCATCAGCGAGCGGGCATCGGCCTGGCGGGCGGCGGTTTGGCCGAGCCGGGGAATCAGAAAACGCATCACCAGGCTGAAGCCGATGAGCCAGCCCACGAAAGGCAGCAGCAGCCAGCTATCCAGCGCCACTAGAATCACGCCGGAAGTGATGAAATACACCAGCACATACATCACCATATCGGCGATGGTCATCACCGTATCGCGCACGGCCAGCGCGGTCTGCATCACTTTAGCCGACACGCGGCCGGCAAATTCGTCTTGATAAAAACTAAGCGATTGGCCAAGCATCAGGCGGTGGAAATTCCAGCGCAGGCGCATGGGGAACACGCCCTGCAACACCTGCAGGCGGATAGCGGAAGTGAAAAACGTCCAAATCACCAGCACTACCATCAGCACGCCCATGCCAACGAGCGCCAAGCCTTTTTCGGCAAACAGTGTTTCAGGCGTATAGCGGCCGAGCCAATCAACGATTTTGCCGATAAACTGAAACAGCAAGGCTTCGCCAATGCCGATGCCGCCGGAGAGCAGTGCCAGCAGCACAAGCCAGCCGCGCACGCCTTCGAGATTGCTCCAAATGAAGCCAAACAGCCCGTTGCGAGGGGTTTTCGGCTCGCTGGAGGGATAGGGATCGACGCGGTTTTCAAACCAGGAGAATAAGCGGTTGAACATGGTGTGGTGCTTTATATTTAAAATATGAATTTAGGTTTTAGCTTTGGCCGGGGCTGATGTTTTAACTTTGTTGAAGCTCACGCTTTCAGGTAGCCTGTATGGAGGCTACCTGAAAAATATGGTTGCCCACTTGGTATTCAAGAGCGGCCAAAAAGACGGCTATCATAACAGAAACAGAGGGCTGGGCACAGAACGGGGTTAGGAAGGCAATAGATAGAGAGCGGCGAATTGGCAGCCTCATGTGCAGCATTTTGGACGCAGCTGGCTCGCACATCCAATTATTCAGGCTACCTGAAGCATGGTTTAGCCAAAGAACACCCCGATTGTTTGCAGGTAGCCTCAATCTAGAGACAAGCAATCATGTGTACATCTTGCAAAACTGGTTGTACCGCAGGGCTTCCGTTTTGCGAACCCCAGCAGGTGATGTTGGATGAATTCTTGCGTTCGCAGTGCAGGCTGTTGGGTGAGGTAAGAATGGCGTATTGAGGTAAAAGGCTACCTGAAACTTTAGCTACGCAGAAACTTCGCTGCGCCACGTTTTAACTCCGTTGAAGCTTACGCTTTCAGGTAGCCTTTGGTTTATTCTTCCCAATCTTCCAGCGCCAGCGGCCCGTTTTCCTTCACTTCCTCCATCACCACATAGCTGCGGCTTTCCACGGCGGAGGGTAGTTGCAGCAGGATTTTGCCGAGCATGTCGCGGTAGGCGGACATGTCTTGCAGGCGCACTTTGATCAGGTAGTCGTATTCGCCGGACACAAGGTGGCATTCGAGGATTTGCGGGATTTTCAGCACTTCGCGGCGGAATTCTTCAAAAATATCGCCGGATTTAGAATGCAGTTTGATTTCCACGAACACCAGCAAGCCGTAGCCCAAGCGGGCGGGGTTGAGACGGGCATGGTAGCCGCTGATGTAACCGTCGCGCTCCAATCGGCGCACACGTTCGGTTACGGGGGTGGCGGACAGGCCGACGCGTTCGGCCAGCTCGGTCATGCTCAGGCGGGCATTTTCCTGCAAGAGCTTGAGGATGTGGAGGTCGATGCTGTCGGCTTCTTTGAAGGTGGGGCGGTTGGGCATGGGCTTCTCCTATCATTATCGTGGTTGAAATAAGAATGCTGCTGCGGTGCCTGACCGTACGTGGGAGCCGTCTACAGCCAGTCGCCTCGTTTCATTCTTATTTTAATCCGCTATGAAAGCGCTTCTCTGTAGTTTCAAATAAAGGCTACCTGAAAAGGTTTCAGGTAGCCTTTGCTTTATCTAATCATCCTGCGCTTATTGTTCGCGGGTTTGATCCAGCAGGGCTTTCATGGAAAGGCGAACGCGGCCGCGGTCGTCCACTTCCAGCGCTTTCACACGCACGTTTTGGCCGACTCTGAGGTAGTCGTTCACGTCTTTCACGCGCTCGTGGGCGATTTGGCTGATGTGCACCAGGCCGTCTTTGCCGGGCATCACGGATACGATGGCGCCGACGTTGTTGTCCAAAATCTTAATCACCACGCCGTTGTACACCTGGCCCACTTCCACTTCGGCCGTGATTTCTTCGATGCGTTTGCGGGCGGCTTCCACGGCTTCCACATTCACGGCGGCGATAGTAATGGTGCCGTCGTCTTCAATGTTGATTTCGGTGCCGGTTTCGGCGGTGAGGGCGCGGATGGTTTCGCCGCCTTTACCGATAACGTCGCGGATTTTGTCTTGGTTAATCTTCATGGTGAAGAGGCGCGGGGCGTGCTGCGAGAGCTCCTGCGGGCCGGCCACGGCGGCTTTCATCTGCTCAAGGATGTGCAGGCGGGCTTCTTTGGCCTGTGCCAGGGCGATCTGCATGATTTCTTTGGTGATACCTTGGATTTTGATATCCATCTGCAGGGCGGTGACGCCTTCAGTGGTACCGGCCACTTTGAAGTCCATGTCGCCGAGGTGGTCTTCGTCGCCCAAGATGTCGGTGAGCACGGCGAATTTGTTGCCTTCCAGAATCAAGCCCATGGCAATACCGGCCACATGGGCTTTGAGCGGCACGCCGGCGGAGAGCAGACTCAAGCAGCCGCCGCACACGGAGGCCATGGAAGAAGAGCCGTTGGATTCGGTGATTTCAGACACCACGCGCATGGTGTAGCTGAATTCTTCGGGCGAGGGCAGCACGCCGAGCAGGGCGCGTTTGGCCAGGCGGCCGTGGCCGATTTCGCGGCGTTTGGGCGCGCCCATGCGGCCGCATTCGCCGGTAGAATAGGGCGGGAAGTTGTAGTGCAGCATGAAGCGGTCGGTGTATTCGCCGCTCAAGGCATCAATGATTTGCTCGTCGCGCTGGGTGCCAAGGGTGGCCACGGCCAGGGCTTGGGTTTCGCCACGGGTGAAGAGGGCGGAGCCGTGGGTGCGCGGCAGCACGCCGGTTTGGATGTTGATGGGGCGCACGGTGCGGGTGTCGCGGCCGTCGATGCGCGGCTGGCCGGCCAGAATCTGGCTGCGCACTACATTGGCTTCCAAATGTTTGAAAATGCCTTTGATTTGGTTGGCGGCCAGGGTGTCGGTGTCTTCTGTGATCAGCGCGGCTTCCACAGCGGCCCAGGCTTCGTCCAGCTTGGCGGTGCGCGCCTGTTTTTGGCGGATTTTGAAGGCTTCGGCTATGGTTTGACCGGCAATTTCCTGCACTTTGGCCACCAGAGCGGCATCGGTTTCGGGTGCTTTCCAGTCCCACACTTCGGGGTTGACCGCGTCGGCCAGCTCGTTGATGGCGCGGATAACGGCCTGCATTTCATTGTGGCCGTATACCACGGCGCCGAGCATCACGTCTTCGGGCAGGATTTGGGCTTCGGATTCCACCATCAGCACGGCTTGTGCAGTACCGGCCACCACCAAATCCAGCTGCGATTTGGCCAGCTGGGTTTTGGTCGGGTTCAGCACGTATTCGCCGTTCAGGTAGCCCACGCGGGCGGCACCGATGGGGCCGGCAAAAGGCACGCCGCTCAATACCAACGCGGCAGAGGCGCCGATCATGGCGGGAATGTCGGAATCGATTTCCGGATCAACCGATACCACCGTGGCCACGATTTGGATGTCGTGGAAGAAGCCTTCGGGGAACAGCGGGCGGATGGGGCGGTCAATCAGGCGGCTGGTGAGGATTTCTTTTTCGCTCTGTTTGCCTTCGCGCTTGAAGAAGCCGCCGGGGATTTTGCCTGCGGCATAGGTGCGCTCTAGATAATCCACGGTGAGCGGGAAGAAATCCTGCCCGGCTTTCACTTCTTTGTTAGCAGTAACAGCCACCAGCACCACGGTTTCGCCCATGGATACTTTCACCGCACCTGCAGCCTGGCGGGCGATTTCGCCGGTTTCGATGGTAACGGTGTGCTGGCCGTATTGGAAGGATTTGACGTGTTTGTTAAACATTAGGATTCCTTTAGGAAAAGGCCGCTGCCGCTAAAACACTAAGCATAAGCCCGCACAGACGCAGGCGCATGGTTAGGGTTTCAGACAGGCAGGGCAGGTTGGAAATAAAACAAAGGCTTGAGGCTACCTGAAAGCGCAGCCCGAAACCGGCGCGCATTCTAACACGCTGCCGGGCAGATTGCACTGTATAAACAAGATATAGTGAATTAACAAAAACCAGTACAGCGTT
>NZ_KV795559.1:0-44529 GCF_001809035.1 Eikenella sp. HMSC061C02 | reverse complement strand
CCGCCTTGTCCTGATTTTTGTTAATCCACTATAACTTCGTTGAAGTTTGCGCTTTCAGGTAGCCCCTTCGTGCATACCCAAGGCTATCTGAAGCCGCCTGCTCGGTTGGAACTTTACTGAAACTTTGCTTTCAGGTAGCCTGCCGTCCGTCTTTTTCGCTACAAAAGCAGGCGGCCATACTTGCTGCGGTGCGGACAAACACGATAGGGGTACTCGTGTTCCGTATTGCAAGGCTACCTGAAAACCCTGCCCCACTGCCGAAGGTGCAGCCGTATCATGCCGCGCCCGCCTGCGCTAAAATAGCGCCCTTTCCCACTCATCCTCTATTTATCCACCATGCCCCTTATCCCATCTCGGCTCAAATGGCTTTCCGTGCGAGTGCTGGCCGCGCTGCCAATGCTGGTTAGCGTATGCATGGCCGTGCTGGCCGTATGGTATTGGCAGAAGCCGCTGATGTGTATGCCGCTGGTGCTCGGCGTGATTGCCGGCGGCCTGGTGGATTTAGACAACCGCCTCACCGGCCGCATCCAAAACCTGCTCTCCACCATTGCCGCCTTCAGCGTTTCCTCGCTTACCGTGCAGTTTACGTTCGGCCAGCCGCTGCTGTTTCTGCCCGCGATGACGCTGCTCACTTTCGTGTTTACCCTGTCCGGCGCCATCAGCCTGCGCTACCGCACCATCTCCTTCGGGACGCTGGTGGTAGCACTCTATACCATCCTCACCATCAACCACAGCATGGTTTGGTATGCCAACACCCTGCTGATTTTGTGCGGCACGCTGCTCTACAGCGGCAACACCCTGCTGCTGCACCTCATCCTGCCGCACCGCCCCGTGCAAGACAGCATGGCCGCCGCCTATACCGAGCTCGCGGGCTATCTCGACATCAAAGCCCAATTCTTCGACCCCGACGACACCGACCAGATCGAGCAGCGGCAAATCGCGCTGGCCATGCAAAACGGCAAAGTAATCGCCGCCTTCAACCAAGTGCGCAGCGCCTTGTTTTACCGCATGCGCGGCCAGCACCGCCACCCGCGCACTGCCCGCATGCTGCACTACTACTTTGCCGCGCAAGACATCCACGAGCGCGCCAGCTCCAGCTACATCGGAGAATACCGCCGTTTTGTGGCCGAGCTCAGCCACAGCGACCTCATCTTCCGCATCCAGCGGCTGATCGAATGGCAGGCGCAGGCCTGCCGCGATGTGGCGCACAGCCTGCAACACAGCAGCACGGCGCCGGACAATGCCAAGCTGGACAAACTGGCCGCAGGCATCCGCCGCTCGCTCAAACACCACCAATCCACCCAAGCCGATAAGAGCCCGCGCAGCCTGCGCCGCCTCATCGACAACCTCTACGGCATCAACTACCAGCTCACCCACTTGGCCGGCGAGCAAGCAGAATACACCGAAGCCAGCGAGCAAACCCGCATCGTGCGCGAAGATGCCGGTAGCTGGCGCAGCCATCTCAATATCCTGCGCCGCCACCTCAGCTTCGAATCCGGCGTATTCCGCCATGCCGTGCGGCTTTCCATTGTGGTGTTCCTCTGTATCGCCTTAGTGGAAAGCCTCAAGCTGCCCATGGGCTACTGGGTGCTGCTCACCGCCGTATTCGTGTGCCAGCCCAACTATTCCGCCACCAAAAGCCGCCTTATCCAGCGCGTGGTCGGCACGATGGCCGGCGTGGCCGTCGGCTCGCTGCTGCCTTATTTCACCCCCTCACTCGCCACCCAGCTGGCCGTGGTGGCTGTTTCCAGCACCCTGTTTTTCTTCTTCCGCACCAATAAATACAGCTACTCCACCTTCTTCATCACCATCCAAGCCATCACCAATCTCTACATCGCCGGCCTGCACGGCATCGACGCCCTGCCCTGGCGGCTGCTCGACACCATCGTCGGCTGCGTGCTGGCCTGGTGGGCCGTATCCATGCTCTGGCCCGACTGGCACTACCTTTCCCTCGCCCGCACCGCCCAACGTGCCCTCGCCGGCAACGCAGGCTACCTGAAAAGTATCACCGACCAGCTCCAGCAAGGCGGCCAGTGCGACGATGCCGCCTACCGCAGCGAACGCCGCCGCGCCCACGAACGCGCCGCCCAACTGAGCAGCACCCTTTCCGACATGTCCGGCGAGCCGAAAAAATACGCCGCGCACCTGCCCGGCGGCTTCACCCTGCTCAAAACCGTTTACGCCGTCAACGGCTACATCTCCGCCCTCGGCGCCTACCGCAGCCGCCTCAGCCCTGGCCAAATCGAGCCCGATTTCAATGCCGCCTTCGCCAGGGCCGCTAATGAAACCGCCCGCCTGCTCGAACAGCTGCCCAACCTGACCGAAGCCGAATTTCAGGTAGCCTACAGCGCCCTGCGCCAACAACTCACCGCCCTGCGCCCCGATGGCAGCGCCAGCCCCCACGCCCACACCCTCTGGCAGCAGCTTTCCTTGATTGCCAAACTCCTGCTCCCCGCCTACCAAGCCTTGCAAGACGTGGACGATACCCAAACCGAAGCGCAGGATGCGGCGGCAGTGGGCACCAGCGGCTAGGTGATGTTTGCACCCAAAGAGGCTACCTGAAAGCGTAAGCTTCAACGGAGTTAAAACCATGTCTTGGCGTAGCCAAGGCTGAGTTTCTGCGAAGCTAAAACACGGTTGCTATTGGCGGCTGCGTTGCTAGATGGCTTTCAGGTAGCCCGCACTGGCAGCCTGTTCATACGGTCTTGTATCATGCCGCTACTCAAACGCTCACCTAAGCAAAAGGCTACCTGACTTTTCAGGTAGCCTTTGTTTATGCAGTTAAACCCCGGCGGAAACCTTCTCCCACGCTTCCAAAATCAATTCGGGGCGGTTGCTTTGCAGCAAGGTGGCATCGGAGAGCATCTGCCGCCACACTCGGGCATGGTTGCGGCCATGCAGCAGCCCGAGGTAGTGGCGCAACATGTGGCGAATGGTGAGACCCGGGTCGGCGGCGAGCGAGCGCTGCATATAGCGGTAGAGCGTGTGAATAAGGGTGTTGAAATCGGTTTCAGGTAGCCTTTCGCCGTAAAACAGTCTGTCCCACGATTGCATCAGCATCGGGTTGTGGTAGGCCTCGCGGCCAATCATCACGCCGTCGACGTGTTGCAGGTGTTCGGCGATTTCGGTATTGGTTTTGATGCCGCCGTTGATGATGATTTCCAAATGGGGGAAATCCTGTTTGAGGCGGTAAACATAGTCGTATTTCAAGGGAGGCACATCGCGGTTTTCTTTGGGCGACAGGCCTTCCAGCCAGGCATTGCGGGCGTGGACGATATAGGTGCGGCAGGCAGTTTTGTCGGAGAGCGTGCCCACGAAATCGCATACGGTTTGGTATTCGGTTTGGCGGTCGATGCCGATGCGGTGTTTCACGGTTACGGCGCAATCGGGCGCGGCTTCCTGCATGGCGTTGAGGCAATCGGCCACCAAATCCACTTCGTTCATCAAGCAGGCGCCGAACGCGCCTTTTTGCACGCGCGGGCTGGGGCAGCCGCAGTTGAGGTTGATTTCGTCATAGCCCCAACCTGCCGCGATGGCGGCGGCCTTGGCCAAATCGGCCGGGTTGCTGCCGCCCAGCTGCAGGGCAACCGGGTTTTCGCTTTCGTCTTTGCCTAAAAAACGCTCGGCCTGGCCATGGATGATGGCGCCGGCATGAATCATTTCGGTGTAGAGCCAGGCGTGGCGGCTGATTTGGCGTGCCATGTAGCGATAATGCCGGTCTGTCCAGTCCAACATCGGAGCAACAGATAAACGGCGGGCGGGGAGGGTTTGGCGAACGGGCATGATGGGCGGGGGATAAAGAAAAAGCCTAAACGGGATGTTTAGGCTTTTTAAAATTTGGTGGGTCGTGAGCGATTCGAACGCTCGACCAACGGATTAAAAGTCCGCTGCTCTACCGACTGAGCTAACGACCCTTTGGCTCCCCGAGCTGGGCTCGAACCAGCGACCTGCGGATTAACAGTCCGTCGCTCTACCGACTGAGCTATCGGGGAAAGGAAGCGCGCATTTTAGAGAGGAGGCGGGGAGTTGTCAATAGAAATTTGGCATAGATGAGGAAATTTTTTAACAGTTTGCGCGAAAATTTAAAAATACAATTTAAATACAGCGTATTAAATTATAGCGCAATTTGCAGTGAGGCTACCTGAAACTTGTTTGCAAGCCGAATGCGGCTAAGTAAATTTCAGGTAGCCTCTATTTTGGTGTGGTGTGTTCCCGGTGCAGCCCGCCTGTTTAACCAGCTTTTTTGCCTTTGCTCTCTTTGGGCGCGATGCATAAATGCAGCGGGGCGAGCAGCTCTAAAACGAGGCGGGCGAACAGGGGACTGTTAATCGGCTCGTCTTCATCACGGCCGTACACTTGGGCGACTTCGCGATCTTGGTTTTGGCCGGGGTAGTCGCGGCTATCGCGGTATTTACTGCGGGCAGCTTTGAGGGCTGCTTCAGGTAGCCCTTGGGCAGAGAGGTCTTTGGCGGTGCAGGCTTTGGCGGCGGCCAGGCTGGTGCGGGGGAAGAAGGGCAGCGGCTGTTGTTGGCCGAGCAGGTAGTAGTCGAGCCAGCGGGCAAGTTGCTCGGCGGCTTCCGTTTGCGGCAGCGGCGGCAGGGTTTGCGGGCTGTCGAGAGAGACGAGGTGGGTGGCTTGTGCTTTGGGGTGAACGGCGCAATACACCAGGTGTTGCAGCCACAGCCTAATTTCGGCGGGGGCTTTGAGTTCGGCGGCGTGGTAGAAGATTTGGCCGTGTTGGTGCAGGTGGGTGAGGCTGCCGACGAGGGTGTGGCCGCCGTACTCGAAACGGAAGGGGAAGTCGGGCTCGCGCGGGCTGGCGAGCAGTTCGGAATCGAGCTGCTTGGCGGCGGTGCGCTCGGGCTCTTGCAGGATTTCGCCGAGCAGGCCGGCGGGCAGGAGGCTGTCGGCCTGCAGTTTGGCTTCGGTTTGGGCGAAGTCTTCGCGGTGGCGTCGGGCGTCGAGGTAGCGCTGTTTCACTTCGTCGGTGTGTTCGATGGCGTAGGGCTCGGCAGAATCGGCAGGGCGGTCGGCATAGGGGCCTTTCCATTGCAGGGCACGGCGCAGCCAATGGCGCACGGGGTTGCTCCAGAAGTTTAGGAAACTGTCGAGCGATACGGTGGGTTCGCCTGCAGCTTCAGGCAGGGTATCGCCGATAAAGGGCGCGGCTTCGGCGGCGGGTTGGTTGAGGGCTTGGGCATAGTCTTGGCGGAGGCCGGATATGCTACCTGAAAGCCCGTTTTCGCTAAGTTCGGCTGAACTTTCCCCATCCTGTTGCGGGACAAAGTAGCGGGTGGAAAAGGCTTGCAGGGGGTGTTGGCGCACGTGGGCGGCGGCGAAATCGGCGCTGCTTTGGCCGGCCATTTGCGCCAGCGTGTCGATGAGTTCGCTCAACAGCGGCGAGGGGGCTTGGGCTTCGTCTTTGAGGTGGTCGCGGCCGATGTAGGAAAGATAAAGGTGGCTGCGGGCGCTGAGCAGGGATTCGAGGAACAGGTAGCGGTCGTCGTCGCGGCGGGAACGGTCGCCGGATTGGGGGTGGCGGGCGATGAGGTCGAAGGCGGGGGCGGGGGTTTGGCGCGGGTATTTGTCGTCGTTCAGGTCGAGCAGGCACACGGTATCGAACGGCAGGCTGCGCATGGGCACCATGCTGCAGAAGGTGATGCCGCCGCGCAAAAAGGCGGCTTCGCTGCTTTGGCCGAAGAAGCGGCGCAGGTGCTGGCAGGCGTTGTCGGGCGGCAGGGCTGCGGTATAGCCCGCCAGCGCAGCTTCTTCCTGCCAGGCGGCCAAGGCCTGGCTGATTTGCTGCCAGGCGGCTTGGTCGGCTTCGTCGGGGGTGTCGCCCGCGGCATCGGCCAAGAGGGCGCGGAAACGTTCGATCCAGCCTTCGATGGATGCGGGGCTTTGCCAGCGGCGGTGGTGCTCGCGCAACTTGCCCAGCAGCACAAACCAGGCGGCCTGGGCAGGCTGGCGGGCAAAATCAGCCGGCCAGGGGTGCACTCCCTGCCACAACGTACCTTCGCCCTCGGGCAGCAGCCAGCCCAGCACGCTGCGTTCTGTGGCCTGCTGCCAAGTGAAGACTTTGCCGCTGCCGCTGTGCTCGGCGCGCATTTCGGCATCCGCGCCCCAATGCACGTTGAGTTCGGCCACGCTGCGGCGCAGGAATTCGGCATCGGTTTCATCAATCTGCCAATGGCGGCGTACCGCTTGGGCATCGAGCAGGGGCAGCAGGCGTTCGGTTTCGAATCGGCTCTGCATCAGGGCGATGAGCTGCTCGGCCAGCAGCATCAAAGGCTGGCTGCGGCTGAGGCGCACGTCGGCCACGGAATACGGCAGGGCGCGGCTGCCGGGCGCGGCTTCGCCGAACACGGCGTGAATGAAGGGCAGGTAGTCTTCAACGGCGGGGGTGAGCACGGCGATGTGGTGCGGCTGGAGCTCGGGGTTGTCCGCCAAACGGCGCAACAGGTGTTCTTTGAGGATTTGCAGCTCGCGCAGGGGGCTGTGGGCGGCTTGGATCACGATGCTGCCGTCCATCTGCGCGCTGCCTTTTTCAGGTAGCCTCAACAGCTGGATGTCGGCCTGCAGGTGTTGCAGCAGGCTGGGCGATTCGGGCGGCGCGGGGAAGAGTTCCACCTGCTCCATGGCGCTGGTGCTCACGGCCAGGCGGTCGAAAAAGTCGCGCCCCTGTTTGCCCAGCGAGGAGAGCAGCGGGTGGCCGGCTTCTTCGGCTGCGGGTTCGGCTTGCGCGGCCAGCCGTTTCGGGCTTTGGATGTCGCCCCAGTATTGCTGGCTGGGATTGACCGCAAACAGGTGCACATCGGTGTGTTCGGCCAAGGCCTGCAACAAATCCAGATACACCGGCGCCAGCGTGGAAATACCGAACGCCAAATAACGCTGCGGCAGGCGCGCCGGATTCAGCGCGGCCAGCAGCCGTTCGTGCTGCGCGGCGCGGTGGGCGGCGGGGGCTTCGGCGGCGAGCGTGCGCCACAGCGCGGCCTGCCAGGCTTCGTCTGCGCCCAAGCCGTTGAGCTTGCCCTGCTCCCATTGCGCCAGCCAATGCGGGCGGTACACCAAATATTGGTCGAACACGTCGGCCAGCCGCCCCGCCAAATGATAAGCCGCCGCCGTGCTGCTTTTCAGGTAGCCCTGCAACACTGCGGGCAGGGTCGAATCGGCATTTTCCAACAGCGGCAGCAGCCGCCAGCGCAACACTTCCGGCGCAAACGGGTTCAGGCGCGGCGCATCCGGCAGGAAGCGGCGCGTGAGCTGCCAGCTCAGTGCCGCCGGCAGGCTGAAATTCAAATTGGCCGCAATGCCGCTGCGCTCGGCCAAATAGTGGTTGAGATAGCGGCGCATCCCCTGGCTCTGCACCACGATTTCTTCCGGCGCCAACACCGCTTTCAGCGGCGTAGTCCGCATCAGCGCAACGGCGGTTTCGGCAAGGAATTCTAGGCGGTTGGAAGAATAAAGATGGAGCATGGCGCGGGAGGGAGTAAGCAATTAAGAAGGAATCAGCATTATATAGCGAACGGCCGGGTTTGGCGGCGCGGCGGAAGGCTATCTGAAATTGCAACGATGGGCTTGGCGGGATTATAGTGAATTTAACTTAAACCAGTACAGCGTTGCCTCGCCTTGCCGTACTATCTGTACTGTCTGCGGCTCGTCGCCTTGTCCGGATTTAAATTTAATTCACTATACATGGCGGTGTGGCCAAGTCAGCTTTTGGGCTGCCACCCGTTTTCAGGTAGCCTCATTCAGATTGGCAGGATAAAACCGTTCCAACAGGATAACTTGCAGCCCGCCATATTGCAGGCTAGCTGAAACCCCGTAGGAATAGGCTGGCTATCTGCCCGCAGCCCTAACAAGGGCTACCTGAAATTGGCATGGCATGGCTTGCCCAACACCCGCAGCTTGCCTACTGCTGCACTGTCATCCCATCCGCCCGCCGCGCCGTTCTTTCGGTTTGCCGCGCCCGCTGTTACAATCGCGGCTGTTTGCAGATTGGAGGCAGGGTTGTTTAATTCGGCCGGAAACAACGTTTTGGCGAAACCTGCCGCGCCTGTTTCAGGTAGCCTTATGTGTGCTGCCGTTGAATGGATTGAAAGGAAAGAATGATGGGTATTTCTAGCGGCTGGCATTGGCTGGTGATTTTGATTGTGGTGGTGCTGATTTTCGGCACGAAGAAGCTGCGCAATGTGGGCAAAGACCTCGGTGGGGCGATTCACGATTTTAAAAAGGGCCTAAACGAAGGCAGCGAGGGCGAGAGCGAAACGGCTGCGCCCAAGCAGATTGTTGAACACAAAGAAGAGAAGCCGGGCGAATAGGCGATGTTTGATTTCGCGTTCAGCGAGATGCTGCTGGCGGCACTGGTGGCGCTGGTGGTGCTCGGGCCGGAGCGGCTGCCGCAGGCGGCGCGGGCTGCCGGGCGGATGGCGGGCAAACTCCAACGCTTGGCCGGCAGCCTGAAAGCCGAGCTGGCGCAGCATGCTGATATGGCGGATTTGCGCCGGATGCAGGAAACGCTGGCGGATACGGCCAACGAGTTGCGCCAGGAAATGCAGCATTTGCGCTCTTCGGCCGCGCCGGATGTGCCGGCCTGGGAGCGTTTGCCGCCGCAGCGCACGCCGGCGGATTTCGGCTTGGATGAAGACGGCCTGCCCGCCCTGCGGGATACGCCGACCGCGCCGGGCTTCCACACGCCCTCGCTGGGCCAGCGCTCGCGCGTGTGCCGGCGCAAGCTGCAGCCGCGCGTGCGGGTGCGGCCGCGTTTGCGGGTGCGCAAACAGGCGGGAGGTGGCAGATGAACGCGCAGCCTTTGGTGGAACATTTGAAGGAATTGCGCCGCCGCCTGATGTGGGTGGCGGCGGTGTTGCTGCTGTGCCTGTTTGCGGCAGTGCCGTTTGCCAACCGGCTGTATGCGCTGGTGGCCAAGCCTTTGATGGCAAGCCTGCCGCCTGGGGCGCATATGCAGGCGATCGATGTGATTGCGCCGGTGTTTGTGCCGCTGAAGGTGGCGCTGATGGCGGCGTTTTTGGTGTCGCTGCCGCATACGCTCTACCAGCTGTGGGCCTTCGTGGCGCCGGCGCTCTACCGGCACGAAAAACGGCTGGTGTTGCCGCTGTTGCTCTCAAGCGTGGGGCTGTTTTTTGCGGGGATGGCATTTTGCTATTTTTTGGTGTTCCCGCTGGTGTTTAAAGTGTTTGCCTCGGCCACGCCGGAAGGGGTGAGCATGATGACAGACATCGACCGCTACCTTTCCTTCGTTCTAGGCATGTTTGTGGCCTTCGGTATGGCGTTTGAGCTGCCGGTGTTGGTGGTGCTGCTGTATCGGATGGGGGCGGTATCGCTCGCGGCGCTGAAAACGGCGCGGCCTTATGTGGTGGTGGCGGCATTTGTGGTGGCGGGGATTGTCACGCCGCCGGATGTGATTTCGCAGTTTCTGCTGGCGGTGCCGCTGATTGCGCTGTATGAGGCGGGTTTGCTGATGTGCCGGCTGTTTAAGCCGAATGCGGATACGGCGGAAACCACGGAAGCGGATGAGGCTACCTGAAAGCCTCAGCTTTAGCGCCGCCAAGCCCTTTGTTTGCATTTTCAGGTAGCCTTCCATTGCGGCAGGCGGGTGTAAAACCTGCCTTTACTGGTTTCAGGTAGCCTCTTTATTCATTCAACCCGATTCTTTTTTAATTTGAACAAGCAATGCCGATTTCGCAATCTTTTGCCTACCGCGCGGCTGTGTGCAGCCTGTTTGCGCTGATTTTCCTTTCCCTGGCTTGGGAGCTGTGGCTGGCGCCGCTGCGCCCGGGCGGCTCTTGGCTGGCTTTGAAGGCGCTGCCTTTGTGCCTGCTGCTGCCGGGGGTGTTGCGGCGCAACAGGCAAACTTTCCTGCTGGGCGGGATGTTGGTGCTGTTTTATGCGGCGGAGGCGGTGGTGCGGCTGTTTGACGCGCAGCCGGCGAGCCGGGTTTGTGCGGCGGCGGCTTTGGCCTTGGGGGTGTTGTTTTTTGTGTCGTGCCTGATGTTTATGCGAGCAGGCAAACGGGAGCGGGCATGATGTGGGAACGGTTTAAGGAAAGCTGGGTGGTGTGGCTGGGCATGGCGCTGATGGCGGTGGTGCCGTTTTTGTCGTCTTGGCGCACGGGGCCGCAGGGGGGCTGGTTTATTGAGAGCGGCTCGCTGCTGTTTGCCGCTTTGTTTGCATTGCTCACGCTGTGGCGCAATCCGGCGCGCGCGCGGCTGCCGGGGGCGATGGTGTTTTTTGTGCTGCTGGCGGGATTTTGGCTGGTGCAGGCGCGGATTTTGCGGCTGCCGTATCCGGAAATGTCGGATTTGACGGCGGCGGTGTTTTGCGTGATGGCGCTGCTGGCTTGGGCTTGTCGGCTTCAGGTAGCCCGGCTGGGGCAAGACAGGGTGGTGGAGATTTTTGCCTGGGCGCTGCTTTGCGGGGCGGTGTTGCAGGGCTTGGTGTGTGTGTTTCAGTTTATCGGCCACACGTCTTGGCTGCCGGGAATGATGCGCGCGCCGCAGAAGTATTTTGTGTTCGGCCAAGTGGGGCAGCGCAATCATTTGGGGCACTATATGATGTGGGGTGTGCTCGCGCTGGGCTACCTGTGGAGCAGGCGGCTGCTGCCGGGGCTGATTGCTTTGGCGCTGGCGGTGTTTTTGCTGCAGGTAATCGGGGTGATTACTTCGCGTACGATTATGGTGTATGTGGGGGCGTTGCTGCTGCTGGTGCCGCTGCTGTATGTGTTGGGCGGCCGCCCGCTGCGCCGTTGGTGCGCGCTGACGGGGCTGTTGGTGCTGGGAGTGCTGGCGGCGCAGTTGATTATGCCTTGGCTGGTGGATACGTGGCTGGCTCCTGATGTGCAATCTTCGGGCGTGGGGCGTTTGGTATCGGGCGATGCGGCCAGCCCGGGGCGTGCTTCGGAATGGGCGAAGGCGTGGACGGTGTTTACCGAGCATCCGTGGCTGGGCGTTGGCTGGCAGGGCTATGCGCACGAGAGTTTCGCGCTGGCCATGCGCGGCCCGGAGTTCCGCAATTATGATGTGGGCGTGTTGTTCACCCACAGCCACAACAGTATGCTGGAAATCTTGGCCGAGATGGGCGTGGCGGGTGCCATCTTGGTGTTCGGCGGCTGGCTGGCGGTGGCCAAGGGCTACCTGAAAAAGGGATTGGGCGCGTCTTCGGCGCTGATGCTGGCTCTGATGACCGTGTCGTTGTGCCACAGCCTGCTGGAGTATCCGCTGTGGTATGTGTATTTCCTCACGCCGTTTGCCGTGATGATGAGCCTCACCCCGGCCAAAGCGCCCGGCTGGTATATCGTGCAGGCAGGCAAGTGGCCGCAACGTTTCGGCATGGCCTTTGCCGCGCTGGCGGCCGCCATCATTGTGCAATACGGCTTTGCCTACCATCGCCTGGTGTTCGCCTATGCCAATCCCACCGAAAGCTATCCGCAATACAAACAGGTGGATACTCTGCGCGAGCTGGAAAGCAAACACTATTTCCTCAAATACTACGCACAGATGGGCTTGATCCGCAAAGTGGATTGGTTGCGCCCGCTGCCCGAGTGGGGTCGTGATGCCGCCCTGCGCGCCAGCCTGTTCCGCCCCTATGCCAACACCGCCGTGCGCGCCTTCTATTTGGAGCAAGACGGCCGCCCGCGCGAAGCTACCGATTGGCTGGTGAACATGGGCCGCTACTACCCCAAACAAATGCCCGGCCTGCTCAGCACCGCCGCCGCTTTCCGTGCCGCGCCCGAAGTGGTGCAGCCCCTGCGCGAGCAGTGCCAGCTGTATGTGCAAACCATGCCCCAGGCCGCCGGCAACCTCACCTGCGGCAATGCTTCCGCCCCTGCCGGCAACAGCGGCAGCCGCCCGGCTTCGCGCAGCGGCAGCGGGGTTTGACGAGAGATGAGGCTACCTGAAAGTGAAGCGGCAACCCAATTAAAACAAAGTGCCATTTGTTGCCGGGCTTAAACAAGCATAACATCCGTGATATCCCGCCCGGCTTACGCAAAGATACGCAAAAGAATTTGGCTTGTTCGCCCGTATCAGGCAAAGTGTTAAGACGCTTGAAATTCAACAGCCAACCAGCCTAATCCCGGCTACGGAGCTTGAAAAAACACGTTGGTTGGCCAAATTGACGGGCAATTCCCGGCGGCAAAATTTCCGTGCCGCAACGGCACATAAAATACTAAGGAGTAAGCATGAACCGTGTTTTATTGGTAGACGACGACGCCCTGCTCACCGAGCTCTTAACCGAATATCTGAGCGCCGAAGGGCTGGAAGTCAGCAGCGTACCCGACGGCGAAGCCGGCGTGAACGAAATTCTCTCCGGCAACTATAACGTGGTGGTGCTGGATTCCATGATGCCCAAACTGAGCGGTCTGGATGTGCTCAAAACCGTGCGCCAGCAGAGCAAAATCCCCATCATCATGCTTACTGCCAAAGGCGACGACATCGACCGCATCATCGGCTTGGAAATGGGCGCTGACGACTATGTGCCCAAGCCCTGCCAGCCGCGCGAACTCTTGGCGCGCATCAACGCCATCCTGCGCCGCACCCGCCTGGCCGAGCCGGACAACAACACGCCCAATGTGATTTCTGTGAGCGACGTTACCCTCTATCCGGCCAAGCGCCAAGCCACCATCAACGAAGCCCCTCTGGAGCTCACCAGCACCGAATTCAACCTGTTGGAAGTGCTGATGCGCCATGCCGGCCAGGTGGTGAACAAAGAAACCCTTTCGCTCGAAGCGCTCGACCGCAAGCTGGCCAAGTTCGACCGCAGCATCGATGTGCACATTTCCAGCATCCGCCACAAGCTGGGCGATGCCTCGCTCATCCAAACCGTGCGCGGCCTGGGTTATCTGTTTGTGAAAAACTGATATTTCGATTTGAACTTTATTGAAGCTTGCGCTTTCAGGTAGCCTGCATCAAACAGGATAAAGGCTACCTGAAAATACCGCTTCTTCATTTGCAGTATCCACCCAACGGCCGCCGCCAAGCCTAAACCGACTGACGGCGGCATTGTTTTGTGGCCGGCCAAACCTTCCCGCCAAAGCATATTCATGAAACTGTTCCAGCGGATTTTCCTCACCTTTTTCTTCGTCATCATCGCCGCCATTTTCGTGGCCAGCTTCTCTTTCTGGCTGGTGCAGGACCGAATGGCCGAAAGTCGTTTCAAGCAGCAGCGTGCCTTTGAAACCGGCCTGCTCAACAGCACCGTTACCGTATTCCAAACCCGCGGCCTCTCCGGCGTGCGCGAAACCCTGCAAGACTGGAACAATACCCCCACGTTCGACAACATCTTAGTGATTTCCGGCGACAGCAAAGCCGATATTTTCCAGCGTCAGGTCGAGCCCGCCCGCATCCTGGCCGCCCGCAAATTCGCCGCCGAATACCCCAACACCCGCGCAGTGCGCGTGGCCTACGACCCCTTGGGCGAAGAATACATCTTCATGCTGGCCGATTGGGACAAACAACAGCCCACCCGCCTGCCTTCCCCGCTGATGATTCCCGGCGTGGAAATGGCGCCGGTGTGGCACGAGCTCATCATCCTCAGCTTCATCATCATCGTCGGCCTGCTTCTGGCCTATATCCTTGCCCGCAATATTTCCCAACCCATCCGCACGCTGGAGCGCGGCATGAGCCGCCTGGCCGAAGGCGATCTCGAAACCCGTATTTCCCACCAGCTGCTCGGCCGGCGCGACGAGCTGGCCAAACTCGCCGTCCAGTTCGACCACATGGCCGGGCGCCTGCAAAAACTGGTGGAGCGCGAACGTCACCTGCTGCACCACGTTTCGCACGAAATGCGCTCCCCGCTGGCGCGTATGCAGGCTCTGCTCGCCCTGCTGCAAGTGCAGCCGCACAAACAGGAGCAAAACATCAAGCGCCTCGAATCCGAGCTCACCCGCATGGATAAACTCGTGGGCGAGCTGCTCACCCTTTCCCGATTGGAAACCGCCAACGTGGAAATGGAAAAAGACCCGCTCAAGCTCGTGCCCTTCTTGGAAAACCTGGTGGAAGACTGCCGCGCCATCGCCGTGCAGAACAATCAGCAAATCGATTTTGCCTACGCCCCGGCCGATGCCGATGCCACCGTTTCCGCCAACGAGGGCTACCTCTACCGCGCTTTCGACAACGTATTGCGCAATGCCATGGCCTACAGCCCCGAAGGCAGCAAAATCCACGTCCGCCTCTCCGGCCACAAACACCATTGGCACATCGACATTGCCGACAACGGCCCGGGCGTGGACGAACGCCAGCTGCCGCACATCTTCACCGCCTTCTACCGCGCCGACAGCGGTGCGCACAAACCCGGCACCGGCCTTGGCCTGGCCATTGCCCGCCATGTAATCGGCAAACACAACGGCCGCATCAGCGCCGCCAATGTGCAGCCTAACGGCCTGAACATCCACTTCGAGTTGCCCGAGCTCACCGCCAAACAGCAGAAGCTGGAAGAAAAAGAACGCGAAGAAAAAGAGTGTGGGCAGGATGAAGGCAAATAAACCGGAAGCCGTTGCCGTAGCAGAAGCGCGTATTTTTCAGGTAGCCTTATTTCCGTCAGCGCTCCAATAATCGTTCAAATCAAACCGAGCCAACACAATATGGCCGGGTTTGAAACGGCCGTCTATGGGAAAGAAAGCCATTTCGCTATATAATTCCGCTGTTTCGACAGCTCCCCTTCGGAAGTATCAATGAGCACCAACACCATTCTGATTATTGCCATCCTTATTTTCGCCCCCGTGTTCGGCGTATTGCTGTACAACACCTATCAGGAAAAGAAATACCGCGATTCCATCCGTGCCCAATTCGGCCATGCCGATAAGGACGCGCTGATGGAAAGCCACACCCATTCCGTGCGTGACGGCCAGCAGCAAGCTCCCGCTGCCGAAGCAGAGGCTGCCCCGCGCCTGCAGCCGGCTTTTGTTAAATTCAGCCGCTCAAGCGAGCCCGCCGGCGAAACCCCCGTTGCCGAAACACCGGCCGCAGCCGACAGCGCCCCTGCCGAGCCGGTATTGCAGGCCGAGCCTGCCGCCGAAGCCCCTGCTTTCAACTTCCAGCCCGTGCCGGCTGCCGCCCCTTCGCAAACCCAAGAGCCGGCCAAACGCAAGCTGCTGCTCGATTTGCAGGATTTGGCCAAACAACAGCTGCCCTGGTTCGACAGCCGTTTCGACTACCTCTGCTACATTTCCCTGAAAGAGCCGCAGGAATTGCACGCCATGCCGCGCCTTTCCAGCCGCCACCGCTTCCGTATCGCCGGCTGCACCATGGACGACCGCTTCCAAATCGCCGAGCCGATTCCCAGCGTGTACTACCAAGGCTTCGTGATCGGCCTGCAAGCCATCAGCCGCAACGGCTTGGCCAGCATTGCCGATTTGGAACAATTCGGCGAACAGGCCAACGCCTTTGCCGAGAAAATGGACGGCGGCCTGCTGCTCACCGACATCGACACCTTCCTCTCCATCGCCCGCCCGCTGGACGATCTGTGCGCCCGCGTGGATCAAACCATCGCCATCCATTTGGTGTCCCGCAACAACGTGAGCGGCGTGGAATTGCGCAACGCCATAGAGCGCCAAGGCTTCGAGCTTTCCCACGACGGCATGTTCTACCTGAACGACGCCAAAGGCGAGCCGCTGTTTGCCATCTCCACCCTCGACAACAGCGCCTTCACCGCCACCCTGCTCTCCACCCAAAACTACCGCGGCATCAGCATGCTGTTCGATGCCCCGCACATTCCCGACGGCGAGAAAAACTTCAACCGTTTCATGGATATCGCCGTGAAGCTCTCCAGCATGCTCGGCCTGGATTTGGTCAACGACAAGCTCGAAGAGCTGTCCACCCAATGGCTGAAAGAAATCCGCAGCTATGTGGTGGCGCGGCAAGACGAAATGAAACGGGTGGGCATCGAGCCCGGCAGCGAGCTGGCCAAACGGCTGTTCTCGTAGCCAACCCGCTAGAACACCAACCAAACAGGCTACCTGAAACGGCATTTCCCGTTTTCAGGTAGCCTGTTTCCCCAATCCACACACACCTCAAGGAAAACATCATGCACAACGATAACACCCTGCGCGCCGCTGTCGAGGCCGTCGCCATACCCAACAGCAGCCTCACCGTCGGCAGCAGCCATGCCCTGCAAGCCATCGAGCAAACCGCCGGCGGCCTGCAAATCGAACTTTGCTTCGGCTTTCCCGTCCTCCATATTGCCGATCAGCTCAAGCAAAACATCGCTGCCGCGCTGGCCGAAGCCGGTTGCACCCAAAACGTGCAAACCAACATCCGCAGCGAAATCACCGCCCGCAAAGTCCAGCCCGGCGTGCGCACCATCAGCGGCGTGAAAAACATCATCGCCGTCGCCTCCGGCAAAGGCGGCGTGGGCAAATCCACCACTGCCGCCAACCTCGCCGTGGCGCTGCACAACATGGGCGCGCGCGTGGGCATCCTCGATGCCGACCTCTACGGCCCCAGCCAGCCCACCATGCTCGGCGTGCCCGAGCGCAAGCCGCAGCAGGAAAACAAACATTTCATCCCCGTGCGCTCGGCCGAAGGCATCCAAGTGATGTCTATCGGCTTTCTGGTCGATACCGACCAAGCCGTGGTGTGGCGCGGCCCCATGGTGAGCCAGGCCCTGCAGCAGCTGCTGTTTCAAAGCGAATGGGACAATGTGGACTACCTGTTCGTCGACCTGCCGCCCGGCACCGGCGATATCCAGCTCACCCTGTCGCAGAAAATCCCCGTTACCGGCGCCATCGTGGTGACCACCCCGCAAGACATCGCCCTGATCGACGCACGCAAAGCCGTGGACATGTTCGGCAAAGTCAACATCCCCATTTTCGGCGTGCTGGAAAACATGTCGGTGCACATTTGCAGCCATTGCGGCCACCACGAGCCTATTTTCGGCCAAGACGGCGGCAAGGCGCTGGCCGAACGCCTCGGCGTGCCGCTGCTGGGCCAGCTGCCCTTGAGCCTGCCCGTGCGCGAAGCCATGGATAGCGGCAGCGCCGCCCAAATGCAGGCCGCCCACCCCGCCATCGCCCAAATCTACACCGAAGCCGCCTGGCAAACCGCCCTGGCCGTGGCCGCCAAAGGCAAAGACTTCAGCAACCGCTTCCCGCAGATTGTGGTGGAATAAACAGCATGGCTGGAATGCAAAAAGGCTACCTGAAATCGTTTATCTGCGGTTTCAGGTAGCCTTTGGTTATCTGTTAATTGTTGTTCCGGCTAGTCGGATAGATTAATTATCCACAAGTTTTAATCGGTTACTTCAAGCGGATAACACACAAGCAGCCCGTAGGCTGCTCATGTGTGATTAACGCATCACGCGTTCAGTTTGTGATAGCTGGCCGCTTCATTTGGTTATTGGCTGACTTCTCTCTCATACATGCGCAGTAAATATTGCAGTTCATACTGATTTGGGTTGCCATAAGCCCGATTAGTTCCATCCGCCCTAAACTGGATGGCGGCCACTCGCTGATTGTTGATCAGCACCAAAATGAAATTATCGCCACAATTATGCGGCTCACACAAAGAAGCCTGATAATAGGTGGTGCGGTTTACCACTACTTGCTGAACTGGTGTGCCTGTTCCTCGTGCATCTTTCAGCCACCAGTTATCATCTGTATTTCTTACCGCATTGCCAACAGCTTGCCGCCATACCGTTTTATAAGGCTGTCGGCTAACTAAGTTCCATAAGAATACATCCCGTCCATGAGCAAGGGTAGGAAAGCCGAACATCATCAACAATAAGCACAGCAAAAGCTTTTTCATTTCTCATCTCCTTTACACAATCCAACACTTCCCATCATACCCCAAGCTAATAAAAAAGGCAGCCGAAGCTGCTAAGTGCCGTTCTAATGAGAACCCCTACAAACCGCCAAATATCGCATCCTCTAACGTCTGCGGCTCAGCTCGTGCTGCCGCCGCCGCAGATGAAGTGCGTAAAGGCTGCTAGCTGCCTACCTGGACCAAATCAGTGCGGCACAGGACGAAGAGAGTTGGCAGGAAGTCGAAGCCCTGTGCTTTGAGAAAGAATACCGCAGCGCCATCATCCGCGAATGGGCAGAAATCGCCATCGAAGACGGTGAAGAGAACTACGGCTTCAGCGATCAATGCATACCCTCATTTTTAACTTCGTTGAAGTTGCGTTTTCAGGTAGCCTTTTAGTGGCATGGCAAACCAATTGAACTTCCGCTACGACCTTGGTTCGCCTTGCTGTGCTTTTGTGTTGTCTGTGGCTCACTGCTTTGTATAGGAAGCCACTTCAGCCCGCTATGTGTTTATTTGTTCTGCCCCATTTTGGCATTAAGCATATCGAGCATGCTGCGCAGGTTGGCTTTGCCTTCTTCGTGGCTCACGATGGGTTCGCCGCCTTTGCGGCCGAGGATTTTGAGGTCGGCTTGGGGCATTTCGTCGATAAAGCGGCTGGGCTCGGGGAATTGCCAGCCGCCTTGGCGGCGGCGTTTAACGCAGTGGGTGAGGGTGAGGCTGTGTTTGGCGCGGGTGATGCCGACATACATGAGGCGGCGCTCTTCGTCGAGGTTGCCTTCTTCTACGCTGTCGGCGTGGGGGAAGAGGCCTTCTTCGCAGCCGGCGAGGATAACGTGGGGATATTCAAGGCCTTTGGAGGCGTGCAGGGTGGAGAGGGTGACGGTGTCGGTTTCTTCTTTGCTGCGGCTGTCGAGCAGGTTCATCAGGGCGATGGTTTGGGAGAGTTCGATCAGGGTTTTGCCGTCTTGTTCGCCTTTTTTGGCCAGCCAGGCGCATAAATCTTGCACGTTGCGCCATTTGATTTCGCCGCTTTTGCCTTCTTCGTGTTCGAGCAGGTAGGTTTCGTAGCGGATGTCGGCCAGGAGCTCTTGGATGAGGCTGCCGGCGGGCTCGCTTTGGGCGCGGCTTTGGTAGCTTTGCATGAGGGCGGTGAACTGGCGCAGGGCTTCGCGGCCGGCAGCGGGGAGCCGGGCTAGGGCTTCGGCGGTGTTGGCGGCGGCGTAGAGGCTGCAGAAGGCTGCGGCGGCGTAGTGGTTGAGGCTGCTGAGGGTGGCATCGCCGATGCCGCGTTTGGGGGTGGTGGCGGCGCGCAGGAAGGCGGGGTCATCGTCGGGGTTGGCGAGCAGGCGCAGGTAGGCGAGGATGTCTTTGATTTCGGCTTTTTCAAAGAAGCTTTGCCCGCCGGAAACGCGGTAGGGGATGTGGGCGCTGCGCAGGGCTTCTTCAAACAGGCGGGCTTGGTGGTTGCTGCGGTAGAGGATGGCGAAGTCGGCGTAGTTGAGGCTGCCGCCGCTTTGGTTGCGCCGGCGGATGATACTGCTGGCGGCGTATTCGGCTTCGTGTTGTTCGTTTTGGCAGGCGATGATGCGAATGGGCTCGCCTTCGCCGTATTGGCTCCAGAGGGTTTTGGGGAAGAGCTTGGGGTTGTTGGCGATGACTTGGTTGGCCACGCGCAGGATGCGGGCGGAGGAGCGGTAGTTTTGCTCGAGCTTGATGATTTTGAGGGCGGGGTAGTCTTGCTGGAGCAGGCGGAGGTTTTCCATATTGGCGCCGCGCCAGGCGTAGATGCTTTGGTCGTCGTCGCCCACGGCGGTGAAGCGGCCTTCGGCGCCGGTGAGCAGCTTCATGAGGGTGTATTGGCAGGTGTTGGTGTCTTGGCATTCGTCCACCAAGAGGTGCAGCAGGCGCATCTGCCATTTGATTCGGATACCGGCTTCGTTTTGCAGCAGGCGGGTGGGCAGGAGGATGAGGTCGTCGAAATCGACGGCTTGGTAGCTGTGCAGGGTTTCCTGATAGCCTGCGTAGAGCCGGGCGGTTTGGCGTTCCCATTCGTTGGAGGCTACCTGAAAGGCTTGCTCGGGGGTGAGCAGGTCGTTTTTCCACAGGGAGATTTTGTGCTGGGCGCGGAAAACGGCGTCGCGGCCGCTGCTGCCGAGCAGCTCGGCGATGATTTTGCCGCTGTCGGAGCCGTCGAACACGGAGAAGTTTTTTTTGTAGCCGATGTGTTGGGCTTCTTCGCGCAAGAGGCGCATACCGAGAGAGTGGAAGGTGCAGACGGTGAGCCCGCGGGTTTGGCGGCTGCCGAGCATGGCGGCGGTGCGCTCCTGCATTTCGGCAGCGGCTTTGTTGGTGAAGGTGATGGCGGCGATATTGTGCGGAGCGTAGCCCACTTCGCGGATGAGGTGGGCGATTTTTTCGGTGATCACGCGGGTTTTGCCGCTGCCGGCGCCAGCCAGCACAAACAGGGGGCCGCCGAGATAATGCACGGCTTCGAGCTGCTGGGGGTTGAGTTGGAAGGGGGATGTGGACATGGGGAGGTGGGTAAGGCTGCTTGTGGTGCAGGTAGCCTGTTGCTGGTGTATCGAAAATTTAGCTTCGCAGGAATTCGCTGTGTTCTTTTTCAGGTAGCCTTATCTTGCTTTGGCGGCTCGGATGTTTTGCAGTAGTTCGTTTATATCCGCACCGGCGCCGTTTTTGAGGGCGGCCTGCGCCCATTTTTCTGCGTTGTGCAGTGTGGCTGCTTGCCGGTCGGTTTGGTATTGGTCGAAGAAAATGTGGGCGAGGTTGGCCTGGGCTTGCAGGTGGCCCAGCTCGGCGGCTTTGATGTGCCAGTATAGGCCTGCCTCATGGTTTTGCTCGTAGAAATAGAAATGGGTGGACAATTTCAATGCGGCTTGGCTGTCGCCTGCGGTGGCGGCTTGTTTGAAATGCTCCAGTTTGTTGGCGGGGATGGCGGCGAAGCTACTGATGGATGGGTCGGAGTCTGGCAGGGGCATAGGGTGTTCACTTTTGGCATGAGCACTGAGGCTGAGGCAGGTAAGGATTAGAGCCGGTAGGCGGCCGGCCGGATGGGTTTGATTGGGCGCATTGTGCTCGTATTTTCCTGTACAAGAGGCTACCTGAAAATAGTTTGCCTGGTTTTCAGGTAGCCTCTTTTTTCTGTTTGGCGGCGGCTTTGCGGCGGCGGTTTTCTTTCGGGTCGATGAGCAGGGCGCGGTACACTTCCACGCGGTCGCCTTCACGCAGCGGGGTGCTGTCTTTCACTTTTTTGCCGAAGATGCCGATGGGTGCGGCGGCAAAGTCAACGTGCGGAAATTCGGTTGCCAATGCGGATTGCAGCACGACCTGCCGCGCGGAGGTGCCGCAGGCTACCTGAAAAGCCAGCAGGCGTTGTTTGCCCGGCTCGGCGTAGGCCACTTCGATATTGAGCGGGGGATTGCTAGGCATAGCGGCGGCCTGCCTCTTTCACGAAAGCGTCCACCAGCGTGCCGCTGATGTGGCTGAACACGGGGCTGATGAGCGCGGAGAGCACGCGGCTGGAAAATTCGTAGTGCAGCTCGAATTCCACTTTGCAGGCATCGTCGCCCAAGGGCAGGAAGTGCCAAGTTCCGTTCAGGCTTTTAAACGGGCCTTCCAGCAACACCATGCGGATTTCGCGGCCGGGGATGTTGCGGTTGTGCGTGGCAAACGATTGGCGCACGCCCATGTAGTCCATAAACAGCCGTGCTTTCAATTCGTTGCCGCTGCGCTCGATGATTTCGGTGCGGCTGTACCACGGCAGAAACTGCGGATAATCCTCCGCTTTGTCCACCAGCTCGAACATCTGCTCGGCAGAATGCGGCACGAGCAGGGATTTCTTCACGGTTTTGAGCGACATACAAACGGCCTTGGCAATGCAAAGTGCGCATTATATAGCGAAACGCCAAGCCGCCCCACCGTCAAGCACTCGTATAGCGCTTGAAAACACAGATTATCAATCATAAACAATAGATTAATTCAAATCCACTATTCTTGGCTTGAAACTTGCTTGAAGTTTGTTCGATACCGCTCGGCCGCCGCTGATCTACTTCTTCAACCCCATCCCCCGTACACGTAAAACACATGGAAAACTCCGCAGAACGTTTGGCTTGGATACAGCTTGCACTGATGCCGTATATCGGCGCGGAAACGTTTTACGAACTGTGCCGCCATTACGGCTCGGCTGGTGCCGTGTGGGCGGCCGAGCAGGAAGTGGGCGCCATTCTGCCCAGCCGTCCGGCGCAGGAAGCCTGGCGCAGCCGCCGCCACGAGGCCGAGGCCGCTGCCGAAGCCGCGTTGGCGTGGGAGCAGCAGGGAAACTGCCGTTTATTGTTGGCTTGCGACGCAGATTTTCCATTGCAATTGGGCGAAGGCATCACCGCACCGCCCTTATTGTTTGCTCGCGGCAACACTGAATGGCTGCATCGGCCTTCGGTGGCCATCGTGGGCAGCCGGCACGCTACGCCGCAAGCGATGCGGATTGCAGGCGAATTCGGCGAAGCGCTGGCCGCAGCCGGCATCGTAACCGTATCCGGCATGGCTGCCGGCATCGATAGCGCCGCCCACGAAGGCGCGTTGCGCAAGCAGGGTGGCACGGTGGCAGTGTGGGGCACGGGCATCGACCGCGTGTATCCCGTGGCCAACAAAGCCCTGGCGCACCGCATTGCCGAAGAAGGCTGCGTGCTCTCTGAGTTTCCATTGGGCACGCGCCCGCTGGCTGGCAACTTTCCGCGCCGCAACCGCCTGATTGCCGCGCTCTCCTCTGCCGTGCTGGTGGTGGAAGCCGCTTTGGAATCCGGTTCGCTGATTACCGCGCGGCTGGCGGCAGACATGGGGCGCGAAGTGTTCGCCGTGCCCGGCTCCATCGACAACCCGCACAGCAAAGGCTGCCACGCGCTGATTAAGCAAGGTGCGAAGCTTACCGAAACACTGGCCGATATTCTGGAAGAATGCCCGCAGCTGCCGCAAACCGCATCGACTAACCGCCAAACGGCAGTCCAAGCCAAAAGGCTACCTGAAAACGAACGCAGTGAGTTTCTACATAGTAAAAACGAACGTAGTGAGTTTCTGCAAAGCAAAAACGCAGATAGCGAACATCGCCAAGCCGAATTGCCCCCAAGCGAGCAGCCCGTCTTGACCGATACCGCGCCAGAGCCGGCAGAAACAGAACTCTCACCGCTGCTGCAAGCCATGGGTTACGACCCGATACACCCCGACAGCCTGGCCGAGCGGCTCAAACTGCCCGCGGCCGATGTGTATGCCGAACTGACTTTATTAGAAATCAACGGCCAAATTGCCCCGCTCTCCGGCGGCCGTTACCAACGGATTGCTCCAAACAGGAATACCAAATGATTGATGTAATTGCCTTCTTGATAAACAACTTCCAAGACTTCGACACCTGCCCGCCCAGCGAGGCCTTGGGCAGCCTCTTGGAGCAGGTGGGTTTCCAGGATGAGGAAATTCGTGATACGCTATTATTTATGAACGTGCTCCAAGAGCGTAGCCGCTCGCTGCACCGCAATTTCCGCGAGGAGCAGGCGATGCGCGTGTATCTGCCCGAAGAACTCGCCGCTTTGCCGCCCGAGGCTTTGGGTTTGCTGCACTTTTTAGTGCAAAACGGCGCGCTTTCTGTGGAGCAGCGGGAATTTGTGCTGCTGGCGCTGATGCACCTGGCAGACAAGGCAGACGAACCGCTCACCGATGCACATGTAAAAGTGCTGTCGCTCTTGGTATTGTGGGCAGACAAATCCGAGCTGCCGATGCTCATCAGCGACGATTTGGTTAATGCCCTGCTGCACGGCCAGGCGGTGATGAATTGAGAAAGGCCGCTACTCTTTAATATAAAAAGGCTACCTGAAAAATGAAGGTTTTCAGGTAGCCTTTGATTGAATACGGCGCACTTGCACCAAGATGGATTAAGGCTACCTGAAACCTTGCTTTTATTGGCTAAAGCACTATATTTCTGTAGCTACAGCGTGGTCAAAAACAAAAGTATTATGCGAGGAAACTATGTCGAAAAACCTGCTGATTGTGGAATCTCCCAACAAAATCAAATCAATTAAAAAATACCTGGGCGGCGATTTTGAAGTATTGGCCTCCTTCGGCCATGTGCGCGATTTGGTGCCGAAAAACGGCGCTGTCGATCCCGAGCACGATTTCGCTATGAAATATGAAGTGCCGGCCAAGAGCAAAAAGCACATCGACGCCATCGTGGCCGCCGCCAAAGAAGCCGACACCCTCTATCTGGCCACCGACCCGGACCGCGAAGGCGAAGCCATTTCTTGGCATATCTACGAAATCCTCAAAACCAAACGCGGCATCAAAAATCTGGACGAGCGTACCCTGCGCGTGGTGTTTCACGAAGTTACCAAAAAAGGCGTGCAGGAAGCCCTCAAGCAGCCGCGCAAGCTCGATATGGGCTTGGTGGACGCGCAACAGGCGCGCCGCGCCTTGGATTACCTGGTCGGCTTCAACCTCTCCCCGCTGTTGTGGAAAAAAATCCGGCGCGGCTTGAGCGCCGGCCGCGTGCAAAGCCCCGCCTTGCGCCTGATTTGCGAGCGCGAAAACGAAATCCGCGCCTTTGAAACGCAGGAATACTGGAGCGTGCATCTCGACAGCCACAAAGGCCGCCAAAAATTCGCCGCCAAACTCACCCAATGGCAGGGCAGTAAACTGGAGCAGTTCTCCCTGCCTAACGAAGCCGCCCAGGCCGCCGTGTTGGCCGCCATGCAGGGCAAACCGGCGCAAGTGCTCGATGTGGTGAAGAAAAAAGCCACCCGCAAGCCTGCCGCGCCCTACACCACCTCCACCATGCAACAGGACGCCGTGCGCAAGCTCGGCTTTACCACCGACCGCACCATGCGCACCGCCCAGCAGCTGTTTGAAGGCGTGGATGTCGGCCAAGGCTCGGTCGGCCTGATTACTTATATGCGTACCGACAGCGTAACCCTGTCGCAAGACGCGATAGCCGAAATCCGCCACTACATCGACAACAAAATCGGCGCCGATTTCCTGCCTAAATCGCCGCGCATGTACCGTACCAAATCCAAAAACGCCCAAGAGGCGCACGAAGCCATCCGCCCCACTTCGGTATACCGCACGCCCGAAAGCGTAAAGCCCTTCCTTTCCGCCGACCAATTCAAGCTCTACCAAATGATTTGGCAGCGCACCATGGCCTGCCAGATGGTGGAAGCCAAATTCGACGCCACCACCGTAGACATCGGCGTGGGCGAAGGCGTGTTCCGCGCCACCGGCCAAGTGCTGGTATTTGCCGGTTTTCTGAGCGTGTATCAGGAAGGCCACGATGAAGACGACGAGGATGAAGACAACAAAAAACTGCCCGAATTGGCCGTGGGCGACGCCCTGCCTGTGGACAAACTCTACGGCGAGCAGCACTTCACCCAGCCCCCGCCCCGCTTCAACGAAGCCACACTGGTGAAAGCCTTGGAGGAGTTCGGCATCGGCCGCCCCTCCACCTACGCCAGCATCATCAAAACCCTGAAAGACCGCGAATACGTAACCATCGACCAGCGCCGCTTCCTGCCCACCGACACCGGCGAAATCGTGAACAAATTCCTCACCGAACACTTCACCCAATACGTGGATTACGATTTCACCGCCAAGCTCGAAGACCAGCTCGACGACATTGCCAACGGCAAACGGCAGTGGATTCCCGTGATGGACAAATTCTGGAAAGGCTTCCACAAACAGATTGAGGAAAAAGCCGGCATCGAGCGCGCCAAGATCACCACCGAAGAGCTGGACGAAACCTGCCCCAAATGCGGCCAGCACAAGCTGCAAATCAAATTCGGCAAACGCGGCCGCTTCATCGCCTGCTCCGGCTACCCCGATTGCGACTACACCCGCAACCTCAACGAAACCGCCGAAGAAGCCGCCAAAGCTGCCGAAGAGCCCACTATTGTAGAAGGGCGCGAATGCCCCAAATGCGGCGGCCAGCTCGTGTATAAAAAAGGCCGTTTCGGCAAATTCATCGGCTGTGCCAACTATCCCAAGTGCAAACACATCGAGCCCTTGGAAAAACCCAAAGACACCGGCGTGGCCTGCCCCAAATGCGGCAAAGGTAGCCTGATCGAGCGCAAATCGCGCTACGGCAAGCTGTTCTACAGCTGCAACACCTACCCCGATTGCGACTACGCCACCTGGAACCCGCCCGTGGCCGAAGAGTGCCCGAAATGCCATTGGCCGGTGCTCACCATCAAAACCACCAAACGCTGGGGGGTGGAAAAAGTCTGCCCGCAGAAAGAGTGCGGCTGGAAAGAGCAAATCGAACCGCCCGCCCCGAAAGGCTAAAGCAGCAAAGAAGCGAAAGGCTACCTGAAAATGAGCAATATTTTTCAGGTAGCCTTTTATTGAGCAAATAGATGAATCAAATTTCAATCAAAATAAGACGGCGAGCTTTTAATTCAGCCGGGTGAGTGAACACTATAGGTCTCAAATACAATTACTACACCACGCCAACACGAAAAAAGCAGCCTACCAACCGCTATCGGTTGAGGCTGCTTTCGTTTGTTTGGTGAGACAGAGACCTTATTTCCGCAGGCTTGCAAAGATAGCCAAAATACCCATGGCACCCAGCGTGGAGGCAATCCAGCCTGCGGGCTGCCCGATGGCATACCAGCCCATCGTTTGCCCAACCCAGCTGGCCAGCACCGAACCGCCGATGCCGAGCAGCGTAGTCATAATGATGCCCAAGCGTTGCCCGCCCGGATACAGGAATTTGGCCAAAATACCGATGATGAAGCCGATAATGATGGTGCTGATCATGGTTGGTTTTCCTCTTATGGTGTGGATAGATGGTATACATATCAGGCAAACGGTCAGTTTTTCAAGAGAAAGGCTGCCTGAAAAGTAGAATAGCCATCTAACAGTATGAGAACCCAAAATATTGTAATCAAGCTTATATCATTGGGTGGTGAATGCATCGGAAGTACAAGATTAGATTTATTTTGTTAGCATGGCTTTAAGGTTATTATCATTTCGTGTTTACAAAAGTTTTCAAAAATAGCGTGTGCTGCCAAGACAGTCTGTGGAAGATTTGTATATAAATATGGTTAATGTAAATACATAATTTAATAAAAGAAATCTTTCATGTGCGGTCTGGTTATTTGCACGCCATCAACCATGATATGTCGGTTCTTGTGGCATTTTTGACTTGCATCAACGAAAAAAGTTAATGTTTCTTGACGAATATTATTGCGAATATTAAGATTGCATTAACAAATTTTCCCGGTTGATGCAGCAATTGTGCTGTATTGCCCCAACTGGGATGTCAAAACATGTGCCGCTCGGCGGCAGCTTTATCACCCGACGGCGGTACTGTAACGGCAACGGCAAGTGGCCGTTGTACAGAGTATGGCCGATTCAACGAATACCGACACTGGCATTTTCATGTTGTAAGGCAAATGTTTCAGTGCTGTAACGCCAGGTAACTCGGCGGGTTGGCCGGATTTTCAAGTGAACCCTATTTAAAGAGGACGCTATGATGACTACGTCGACCGAAAAAAGATTCTTCGGCCACCCGCGACAGTTGGGTACGCTGTTCTACATTGAGATGTGGGAGCGCTTTGCCTTCTACGGCGGGCAATCTCTCTTGATGATTTATCTGTATTACAAGGCTACCCAAGGCGGTGGCTTGGGTATGGATCAATCACTCGCCGCAGGTATTGTGGGCGTGTATGGTGGTAGTATTTATTTGACCACCATCGTGGGCGGTTGGTTGGCTGACCGTGTGCTCGGCACCAAAAATACCCTGCTGTTGGCCACCGTTGTGATGCTTGGCGGTACTGTCCTCCTCGTATTGCTGCCCGGCTATGCCAGTTTGGTTGGCTTGCCGTTCATCTCCTTGGGTAGTGGTAGTTTCAAAGCTACGGCCAGTGCCATGGTGGGTTCACTCTATGAGGATGAATCAGAACGTGAGCTACGCGATGCTGGCTTCTCTATTTTCTATACAGCCATTAATGTGGGTATCTTTATTGGTACATTGTTGGTGGGCTATCTGCAGCCTAAATACGGGTTCCGTGTAGCTTTTGCCGCTGCCATGGGTGGCATGGTGCTCTGCTTGATTACCCTGTTGCAAGGTCGCAGCAAATTGCCGGAAACGCCGATTCCTAATCCTCTGCCTAAAGAACAACGCGGTAAAGTGATTGGCATCGTGGCGGCTATTTTGGCCGTAATTGCTGGTGCAATCGGCTCAGGCTTGGTCAATTTGAGCAATTTCTCCAGCGTGATGTTGGGGTTGGTGTGCGTGATCAGTATTGGTTACTTCTTCGTGATGTTCGGTGACAAAAACTCCACCGAGGCCGACAAACGCCATCTGCTTGCCTATGTTCCCCTGTTCGTGGTGATGTGCTTGTTCTGGGCGATGTATTTGCAGATGTATAGTGTGGTAACTGTATATTTTGAAGAAACTGTACCGCGCAAGTTTGGTAGTTTTGAAGTGCCGATTGCTTGGTTGGTTACTTTCCAGAGCTTAAGCGTTATCGTGCTGGCCAGTACCATGGCTGCATTGTGGACAAAAATGGGTAAACGCCAGCCCTCATCTCAGATGAAATTCGCCTTGGCCGCATTGGTAGCAGGGATCGCTTACTTGGCTTTCGTTCCCTTCCTGTCTACTGGTACTCCAATGCCGATTGTTGTGTTGATGGTTATATTGGTACTGCTGACTGTGGCCGAGCTCCTGCTCTCACCGATTTCCTTGTCATTCGCTACCAAAGTTGCACCTGAAGCGTTTAAAACCCAGATGGTATCGTTCAACTTCCTAAGCTTGTCTTTAGGCTTTACCTTGGGCGGTGTGTTGGGTGACAAACTTTATACTGCCGATACGGCCACCAGCTACTACATCATGCTGGCCGGTATGGGTATTGGTTCAGCCGTAGTGCTGTTCGTAATGATGCCTATGCTCAAACGCCTGTTGCACGATGTTGACTAATGTATCAGCTAGCTTTGTGTTTAAGAGCGACCCGGGAATCTGCCTTCGGGCAGGTTCCCGAAACAGCAACAGTTTGCAAGGTCGTTGTGTGAAGCATGGGGTTGGTTTGTAAAAAAGACGATTTGATGTGCCGGAGTAGTATGGCCAAAAGCCCCGTGCTGCACAGATGATTTGGATGGATGTTGCTGTATTTACGAATATAGGTAATGTTTAAGGGCGTTAAAATGAATACGTCGACCGAAAAAAAATTCTTCGGCCATCCGCATCAGCTGGGAACACTATTCCAAGTTGAGCTGTGGGAACGGTTCTCGTTCTACAGCATGCAGGCCATTCTGGTAATTTATCTGTCTTATCAATTGAGCCAAGGTGGTTTGGCTATGCCGAAGGCGCTGGCTGTGGGTATTGTTGGCGCCTATAGCGGCAGTATCTATCTTTCCACCATTATCGGCGGTTGGTTGGCCGACCGCGTGATCGGGCCTAAAAATACTTTATTCTTTGCAGTTGCCACCATGCTGGTGGGGCATATCCTGTTGGTGATGATTTCCGGTGTGGGTAGTTTGGCCGGTCTGCCTTTTATCGCCTTGGGTAGCGGTGGTGTGAAATCTGCCTGTAGCACCTTGGTCGGCTCTCTGTATGAAGATGAATCTACCCGTAATCTGCGCGATGCCGGTTTCTCCATTTTCTATACAGGCATTAATATCGGCAGTTTCTGTGGCTCGCTAGTGGCAGGCTACCTGCAATCCAATATGGGTTTTCGCATGGCATTTGCCGGTGCAGTGGTGGGTATGGCAATTGGCTTGACACTTTTTATTAAAGGTAAAAGCAAACTGCCGGACTTACCCTTACCCAACCCGCTGCCTAAAGAGCAACGTGGGAAAGCCATCGGTATGGCCTTGGCTATTGTGGCTGTTGTTGGAGGTCTGATTGCAACCAAAATCCTGCGTCTGGACAATTTCTCCAGTATTTTGCTGGGAGCAATAAGCTGCATCAGTATTGGTTATTTCTTTATGATGTTTAATGATAAACAGGCTACCGAGGCCGACAAACGCCATATTATTGCGTATGTGCCACTGTTTATCGCCATGTGCCTGTTCTGGGCAATTTATTCCCAAGTTTATAGCTCTGTAACCCTGTATTTCGATAAAACCGTGCCGCGCACTTTCGGTAGCTTTACTGTACCAGTGGCTTGGTTAGTTACTTACCAAAGTTTGGTGGTGATTGTGCTGGCCAGTGTGATGGCTGCCTTGTGGACTAGAATGGGCACGCGTCAGCCGAAATCTCAGATGAAATTTACTTTGGCCATGTTGCTGCTTGGTTTAGGTTACTTAGGCTTCGTACCCTTCCTCTCTTCCGGTACGCCGATGCCGTTTTTTGTCTTAATGTTGCTGTTGCTGGTGATTACCATCTCCGAGCTGCTGCTGTCGCCGATTTCCCTTTCGTTTGCCACCAAGGTTGCGCCTAAAGCGTTTAAAACCCAAATGGTTGCATTCAACTTCCTCACCCTTTCCCTGGGTTTCACGCTGGGCGGGGTGCTGGGTGACCAACTCTACACGGATGATACAGCTACCCAGTATTTCATCATCTTGGCCGGTTTGGGCATCGGTTCCTTTGCGATTTTGCTGCTATTGCTGCCAAAACTCAACCAATTGCTACACGACGTAGATTAAAGCCTAGCGTTTTTCAGGTAGCCTCAACAGACTCCCAAGTGAGGCTACCTGAAAACGCAACTTCAACATAGCGAAAGCATCATGGAGCGAAGTTTCTGCGGAGCGACGCTCATTCAACTGATTCAAACTTAATTTTCCACACTTCCGCCCGTATCCGATTGCACCCAATTGCAGGCCGGCGGGGTAGCTGCGCCTACTGTTGCAGTGGGAAATTAAAAAATACAGATGATACAAGGAGTAATTGAAATGACCACATCTTATGCCCAACGCTTGGCTGCCTTGCGCGCCGCCATGAAAGCAAAAAATATCGACGCCTGGATTATCCCTACCGCCGACCCGCATCTTTCCGAATACCTGCCTGCCCGCTGGGAAGGCCGCTATTGGCTCACCGGCTTCGGCGGCACCGCCGGCACGCTGATTACCACCGCCGATATTTCCGAATTGTGGGTGGACGGCCGCTATTGGGAGCACGCGGAAGATTGCCTAGCCGGCACCGGCACCGTACTGGGCAAGCTCGTTACCGGCACGCCCCATGTGGATTCCCTGATTAAAAACCTGAAATCCGGCGCCGTGGTCGGCATTGCCCCCGATGTATTGTCGCTGAGCGAAAAACGCTATTTGGAAAGCCAGCTGGGCAAAGCCGGAATCAGCCTGCGCCACGACATCGATTTGCTGGACGACATCTGGACCGACCGCCCCGGCGCATCCGATAAGCCCGTCTTCGCCCAAAAAGCCCAGTTTGTGCCCGAAAGCACCGCCCAGAAAATCGAGCGTATCCGCCAAGCCATGCAGGCAGCCGGTGCCGACCACCACCTGGTATCCGGCCTGGACGATATCGCCTGGATTACCAACCTGCGCGGCAGCGACGTGCCATACGACCCGATTTTCCTGTCTTATCTGCTGATTAGCGGCAAAGAAGCCACCCTGTTTGTGGATGAAGCCAAGCTCGATGCCGACAGCAAAAAAGTATTGGCCGATGCCCATGTGGCCGTTGCCCCTTATGCCGACGTGGGCAAAGCCGTGGCCAAACTTTCAGGTAGCCTTCTCATCAACCCCGACCGCACCGCCGTGTCCACCCTTGGCAACCTGCCTGCCGGCGTAAAACTGATTGAAGGCCTCAACCCCAGCACCGAATTCAAAGCCTGCAAGAGCGATGCCGAAATCGAGCACAACATCGAAGCCATGGTGCAAGACGGCGTGGCTTTGTGCGGCTTCTTTGCCGAACTCGAGCAAAAACTGGCTGCCGGCGAGCGCATCAGCGAGCTGGATATTGACGATATGCAGCTCAAACACCGCCAACAGCAGCCCAACTTTGTCGGCCTCTGCTTCGGTACTCATGCCGGTTTCAACGCCAACGGCTCCTTGCCGCACTACATCGCCACCAAGGAAAAATTCAGCTATATCGAAGGCCAAGGCCTGCTCTTGGTGGACTCCGGCGCGCACTACCACAACGGCACCACCGACATTACCCGCATGGTGTGCGTGGGCGAGCCCACCCCCGAGCAACAGCGCGACTACACCCTCGTGCTCAAAGCCCACATCGCCCTCGAACAGGCTATCTTCCCCGAAAACCTCAGCGGCGTGCTGCTCGACGTGATTACCCGCGCCCCCATGTGGCGCACCATGCGCGACTACAACCACGGCACCGGCCACGGTGTGGGCTACTTCCTCAACGTGCACCAAGGCCCGCAGATTATTTCCTACTTCAAGCCCGTGAACGGCCAAAACGTGATGAAAGCCGGTATGCTCACCTCAGACGAGCCCGGCCTCTACCGTCCGGGCAAATGGGGCATCCGCATTGAAAACCTGCTGGTTACCCGCAAAGTGAAAAACCCAGAAGAAACCCAGTTCGGCAGCTATTTGTGCATGGAACCGATCACCTTCTGCCCGATCGACACCAAACTCATCGACCGCAGCCTGATGACCGAAGACGAAATCCAATGGCTGAATGACTACCACGCCCTCGTGCGCGAAAAACTCGCCCCACGCACCCAAGGCGCGGCCAGGGAATGGCTGGAAAGAAATACCCAGCCGATTTAATCGGTTGGCTTATTGGATAAATCAGCCAAGTTGAAATAGTTGGCGCAAGAAAGGCTACCTGAAAGTTTTCAGGTAGCCTTTCTATTGCAGCCGGCGGGGATGAAACAGGCCGCTACACAGCTTGCAGCGAAAGGGCAGACAATAGTTTGCTACTGCGGGCTTGGTGTCCGTCCGCAACCATGCCAAAGGCTACCTGAAAATTGGGCCGTGCCGCCCCAATCGGTTTGGGCGCAGCAACGCGGCTTCGCCATTTTCCAAATAGGATAGGGCGGCATCACCATACTGCTGGAAGAGGCTACCTGAAAACCCCAACGCACATTTTCAGGTAGCCTTTACCGCTATATTAAGAACGAGAAAATCACTAGGCCGCACACTCTATCTGGTTTGCCCGAAAATCCCCGAAAGGCACGGTATTCGGCGCTTGTAAAGCATTTTGGTTTGGCCGCTGGGAAAATAAATGTTGGGAAATGCAAATTTATGCTTGCACACAGGCGCAGTGCATACTAATATTTGTCGCACCAAGTCCCCCTTTGTGCAAGAGAAAACGGATGCGGCTTTCATTTGGATACCGCCCGTATTTTTCTGCCAAAGGAGGAATTATTTTTTTTGTTGCAACAGCGCCGCTTGGCCGGAAGCAGGCTTGCCATGGTTGGATGGGCGCAACGCAGCATTTTTCAGGTAGCCTGCATGCAGGCATAGAAAAACAGATCATTAGTAAGGAACACCTTATGACTACACCAACCAATGAGCAGCTTGCCACTCCTTCCCCCACAGGCGGAGAAGATCAAGGCAAATTTTTCGGCCACCCGCGCCAGCTGGGTACTTTATTCCACATTGAGCTGTGGGAACGTTTCTCGTTTTACGGCATGCAGGCCATCCTGCTGATTTATCTGTATTACGAGGTCTCCAAGGGCGGCTTGGGCATGGATGAAACCAAGGCTGCCGGCATCGTGGGTGCGTATAACGGCAGTATCTATCTGGCCACCATCCTGAGCGGTTGGCTGTCTGACCGCATCTTGGGCGCAGAAAAAACGCTGTTTTTGTCTGGCGTGGTGGTGATGCTGGGGCACGTTGTATTGTCTGCCTTGCCCAATATGAGCGGTTTGGTGATCGGCCTGTTGCTGATTGCTTTGGGCAGCGGTGGGGTGAAATCTTCCGCCGGTGCGATGGTGGGTTCGCTGTATGAGACTGAATCTACTCGTGATTTGCGCGATGCCGGTTTTTCTATTTTCTACACTGCCATCAATATCGGCGGCTTTGTCGGCCCGCTGATTGTGGGCGTATTGCAGGTACAATTCGGTTTCCACTACGGCTTTGGTGCTGCTGCCGTGGGCATGGCTTTTGGTTTGTGGCAATACTGGCGTGGCCGTGTTTCCCTGCCTCACACGCCGCCGGCCAATCCGCTGCCCAAACAGAAATACGGCGTTGCGCTGGGCGTGGCTGCTGCCGGGTTGGCAGTAATCGGTGGCTGCATCGCTACTGGCCTGCTGCGCTTGGATAACTTCTCACAAGTTCTGTTGGGTACCGTAATTCTCACCAGCCTGCTGTATTTCGTACGTCTGTTTTGCGATTCCCAGGTTACCAAAACCGAGAAACAGCATATGCTGGCCTATGTGCCGCTGTTTATTGTAATGTGTTTGTTCTGGGCGGTATGGTCGCAGGTGTTCACGGTGGTTACCGTGTATTTCGACCAAACTTCACAGCGCGTGGTGGGCGGGTTTGAAATCCCCGTGGCTTGGCTGAGCGCTTTGCAGAGCTTGTGGGTAATTGTGTTTGCCGGTGTGATGGCGGCTTTGTGGACCAAAATGGGCTACCGTCAGCCAAGAACGCCGATGAAATTCACCATGGCCATGATCATTCTGGGCGTGTCATATCTGTGTTTTATCCCGTTTTTGTCCACCGGAAAAGTAATGCCGCTCATCATCATGGCGCTGCTGCTGCTCACCATCACCATTTCTGAATTGCTGCTTTCGCCGATTTCGCTGTCGTTTGCCACAAAAATCGCACCGCAATCGTTTAAAACACAGATGGTGTCGTTCAATTTCCTGACCTTGTCGCTGGGTTTCACTCTGGGCGGGGTGTTGGTGGACGAGTGCTATGTGCCGGAAAAAGCTGTAGAGTTTTACGTCCTGCTCGGCGCATTGGGTATCGGCGGTGGCGTGTTGCTGATGGTGATGATGCCGATGTTGAACCGCATGCTGCGTGATGTGGATTAAATCATTTCAAACGAATTATTTTTCTTCACCAGCCGGGTTTGGCCGGGATGGGTTGTGAAGAATATTTGTGATGAAATAATTTTCAGGTAGCTTGAAGCTATCCAATCATGAAAACCGCTATTGGTACAGGTTGCCATGGCGGTTTTCATATTTTTTGTTGAGTAAGATGAAGTGTGAACTTTGCACCTGAAAAATCGTATTTGCTGCTTTGCAAGCGAGCCATTTTCAGGTAGCCTTACAGCTGCCGGCAGTACTTAATATGAAAACAATAACCGGCAGCCATACACACTTCAACCGGGCAAGTTTAAAGCAGCAACACCTTGCATCAGCAGCATCTTTCCAGCAACTGTCAAAGGAGTAAGCTATGAGTAATATTCACGCGCAACGTCTCGCCGCACTGCGGCAAGCGATGAAAGAACAGAAGATCGATGTTTGGATCGCGCCCTCCGCCGACCCGCATATTTCCGAATACCTACCCGAACATTGGCGCGGCCGCACTTGGCTGTCCGGCTTTGACGGCTCGGTTGGTACGCTGGCCGTGAGCGCCGATTTTGCCGAATTGTGGGTGGACAGCCGCTATTGGGAACAGTCTAAACGCCAGCTTGAAGGCAGCGGTTTTGTGTTGCAAAAACTGGGCCAGGGCTATCCTACTATGATTGAATCTCTGGCTGAAAGGCTACCTGAAAACTCTGTAGTCGGTATCCCGGCAGATGGTCTATCACTCTCGTTCAAGCATGAAATGCAAGCCGATTTTGCGAAGAAGAACATCCATCTGCGGCTTGATATTGATCTGCTCAACAGCTTCTGGCACGACCGCCCGGGCTTGCCGGAGAATCTGATTTTCGTGCATGAAGCCCGTTTCGAGCCCGAGAGCGTGTCGGAAAAACTTGCACGTGTGCGTGCTGCCATGAAAGAACTTGGCGCAGATCACCATTTGGTTTCTTCGCTCGACGATATCGTGTGGATTACCAATCTGCGCTGCAACGACGTGCCGTTCAATCCGCTGTTTATCTCCTATTTGCTGATTGATGCTGAACGGGCCACTCTGTTTGTGAATCCCGCCAAACTTACCGATGCCTGCCACAAAGTGCTGAGCGAAGCCAAAATCGATGTGGCCGAATACCGCAGCGTGGTGGATGCCGTGGGTAAACTCAGTGGCAGCCTCCTGGTCGATCCCGATCGCACCGCCGTTTACACTTTAGGTAAACTACCCGCTGGCGTACGTGTTATTGAAAACATCAATCCCAGCACTCTGTTTAAAGCCTGCAAGCCTGAAGCTGAAATCGAACACACCAAAAATGCCATGGTGCGCGACGGCGTGGCTCTATGCGGCTTCTTTGCTGAGCTAGAGCAGAAACTGGCTGCGGGTGAAACCGTTACCGAGCTGGATATTGACACCATGTTAATCGACCATCGCAGCCGTCAGGCCGATTACATTTCGCTCAGCTTCGATACTATTGCCGGCTTCAATGAAAATGCTGCCTTACCGCATTATGCTGCCACCCCCGAATACCATAGCACCATCAAAGGGCAGGGCATTCTGCTGATCGACTCCGGCGCACACTATCTGGATGGCACGACTGATATTACCCGCGTTATCCCCATCGGCAAGCCTACTGCCGAGCAGAAGCGCGACTACACCCTCGTGCTCAAAGCGCATATCGCATTGGCTGAAGCCATATTCCCGGAAAATCTATCTGGCCAGATTTTGGATGCCATCTGCCGTGCACCGCTATGGAAGGAGCAGTGCGACTATGGCCACGGTACCGGACATGGTGTGGGCTATTTCCTCAATGTGCACCAAGGCCCACAGAAAATTGCCTACAATACCTCCGGCCTCAAGTGCAATAACATGAAAGAAAATATGATTACCTCCAATGAGCCTGGTTTGTACCGTCCAGGCAAATGGGGTATTCGTATTGAAAACCTGGTGGTGCATCGCCGCGTGAAACAGCCGAAGGAAACCGAATTTGGCCAATACCTATGCTTTGAGCAGCTTACCCTGTGCCCGATTGATACGCAGTTAATTGAACGCAGTATGCTGAGTGATGAAGAAGCTGCTTGGCTCAATGACTATCATGCTCTTGTACGCGAAAAACTTGCTCCGCACACTGAAGGCGCAGCCAAAGAATGGCTGGAAAGAAATACCCAGCCCATTTGATAACATGGTTTTAATAATGCGCTAATAAAAAGGCTACCTGAAATTTCAGGTAGCCTTTTTAGCTTTTTCAGCCGGATTTTCCTTCTGAACAGGAATATTTCCTATTTCATGTAAAGAAATTTTTACATAACTTATTTTTACAAATAATAGACTTACGGCCAATAGAGGCGTTTTCTGCTGTTTTTCTAGTGAAAAACATTTGGCAGTTGTTTGGCAGTTATGCTACTATTTCGCCGCGCAGTAAGAAAAAAATTTTAAGAATTGCGCTATGTTAGCAATAGAAGAAATAGAGATGTGAGCCACATTCATTTAAACGCATTGGAATTCAGCAGTTTGTTACTTGGTTAATAAAAAGCAAAGTGCTAAAATTTGTTTAGATGAGGTGCAGAGCCAGAAGGCCGATTCACAAAACTACACAAAAAACGCAAAACATACACTCATCACTCCAAATAAAGAGTTTTTCCCATTGCTGCCGCTGTGGTTTGGCGGTGGTGTTTTTAACATATAGGAGTTTGATATGACGTTTTTGAAAGTAGCAGCTAGCCCGTCTGTTCAACAGGGCTTCACCACTCAGTTAGATGTGGTGGATGTGCAAGGTGCCGACCTCGCAGGTATTGGTGCTGTTGTTGCTTCTACTGCTGATGCAGCTAAGGCTGTAGAGCAGGTTGAAGCCACCGGCTTCGGCATTCCGGTATTTGTTGCTCTGCAACCTGGTGAAAGCGTACCTGAAAGCCTGTTGACCCGTGTGAACGGTGTGATTCAATTGGGCCGCGGCAACGAAGAGTACTACGGCCGCCAAGTAGACACTGCCGTAAACCAATATGGTTCTAAACTTGCTCCTCCCTTCTTCGGCGCACTGAAGCAGTATGTAGGTATCGGTAACGCTCAGTTCGACTGCCCCGGACACCAAGGTGGTCAGTTCTACCGTAAACATCCTGCCGGTCGCGAATTCTACGAATTCTTCGGTGAAAACGTATTCCGCGCTGACTTGTGCAACGCCGACGTTCGCTTGGGCGACTTGCTGATTCATGAAGGTCCTGCCTGTGCAGCTCAACAACACGCTGCTAAAGTGTTCAATGCCGACAAGACCTACTTCGTTCTGAACGGTACTTCCTCTTCTAACAAAGTGGTAACCAACGCCCTGCTGGCTAAAGGCGACTTGGTATTGTTCGACCGTAACAACCACAAATCTAACACCATTGGCGCGCTGATCACTGGCGGTGCTATTCCGGTTTATCTGCAAACTACTCGTAATCCTTACGGCTTCATCGGCGGTATCGACAACGCTTGCTTCGAAGAAGCCTACATCCGCGAACAGCTGGCTAAAGTTGCTCCGGAACGTGCTAAAGAAGAACGTCCGTTCCGCTTGGCTATTATTCAGTTGGGTACTTACGACGGTACCATCTACAATGCTCGCCAAGTAGTAGATCGCATCGGTCACTTGTGCGACTACATCCTGTTCGACTCTGCTTGGGTAGGTTACGAGCAATTCATCCCGATGATGCGCGACTGCTCACCGATGCTGCTGGAACTGAACGAAAACGATCCTGGCATCTTCGTTACCCAATCCGTACACAAACAACTGGCCGGCTTCTCTCAAGCTTCTCAGATTCACAAAAAAGACAGCCACATTAAAGGCCAGAAACGCTATTGCAGCCACAAACGCTTCAACAATGCGTTCATGATTCATGCTTCTACCAGCCCGTTCTACCCGATGTTCGCTTCTCTGGATGTGAACGCTCGAGTTTTGGATGGCGAGGTAGGCCGCAACCTGTGGCGCGACTGCGTAACCGTAGGTATTGAAGCTCGTAAGATGCTGCGTGCAAGCTGCAAGCTGATCAAACCGTTTATTCCGGAAACCATCGACGGCAAACCGTGGGAATCTTACCCGACCGAGAAGATTGCCAACGACCTGCGCTTCTTCGAATTTGAACCGGGCGCTAAATGGCACTCCTTCCCCGGCTACGGTAAAGGCCAATACTTTGTTGACCCGTGCAAATTCCTGTTGACCACTCCTGGTATCAACGTAGAAACCGGTGAATACGAAGACTTCGGTGTACCTGCTACCATTTTGGCTAACTTCCTGCGCGATAACGGTATCGTTCCAGAAAAATGCGACTTGAACTCCATTCTGTTCCTGATGACCCCGGCCGAAGACCTGGCTAAGATGGAACACTTGGTTGCTCTGATCTCTCGCTTCGAAAAACACATCGAAGCCGACAGCCCGATGAGCGAAGTGGTGCCCACTGTATACGGCCGCAACGCCGAGTACTACAAAGGCTACACCATCCGTCGCCTGTGCCAAGAAATGCACGACTTCTACAAACGCAACAACATGAAACAGTTGCAGAGCGAGATGTTCCGTGCCGACGGCTGGCCGAAACAAGCCATGCTGCCCTACGATGCACAGCAAGCCTTCATCCGCAACGAAGTGAAATTGGTTCGCTTGAGCGAAATCGCTGGTCAAATCGCTGCTGAAGGTGCTCTGCCTTATCCTCCGGGCGTACTGTGTACCATCCCGGGCGAAGTTTGGGGCGGTGCAGTGCAGAAATACTTCCTGGCTCTCGAAGAAGGCATCAACTGCTTGCCTGGTTTCGAACCCGAGCTGCAAGGTGTATATCTGCAGACCGTGGAAGACGGCAGCCGCCGTGCCTTCGGTCACGTAGTGGTTAAAGGCTAATAAGCCGTATCAGGCTACCTGAAACGGTTTCAGGTAGCCTTTGTTAGATAAATTTGATTGCGCGGCAGCGCAGGCTTTGCCGGAATATTGGCCAGACCCGCCTGCCGCATTAAGAAGGATTAAGTATTATGTCAACCTCTCAAAACAAGATGGGTGTGGTACAACTGACCATTCTCACCATGGTAAATATGATGGGCTCAGGCATCATCATGTTGCCGACCAAATTGGCTCAGGTTGGTACGATTTCTATTTTGTCATGGCTGGTTACCGCTGGCGGTTCTCTGGCCTTGGCGTATGCGTTCGCTAAGTGCGGCCGCTTTAGTAAAAACCCCGGTGGTATGGGTGGTTATGCCGAGTATGCCTTCGGTAAATCCGGTAACTTTATTGCCAACTATACTTATGCCGTTTCTCTGGTAATCGCCAACATCGCTATCGCCATCACTGCAGTGGGCTATCTTGCTCAGTTGATGGACTGGCACCTTTCTCCGCAACAAGTAACCATGTGGACCATTATCTTCGTATGGGTTACCACAGTGGCTAACTTTGGTGGTGCGTCAATTACCGGTAAGATTGGTAGCTTCACTGTGTGGGGCGTGGTGATCCCGGTGGTTGGTATCTCCATTATCGGTTGGTTCTGGTTTGATGGCGCTAAATACGCTGCTGCTTGGAACCCGCATAACTACGGTGTGTTTGAAGCTCTGCCGAAATCCATCTCAATCACTCTGTGGTCATTCCTTGGCTTGGAATCTGCTTGTGCAAACTCCGATGCTGTAGAAAACCCCGAGAAAAACGTACCGATCGCTGTATTGGGCGGTACCCTGATGACTGCGGTAATCTATATCGTTTCTACCAACGTAGTAGCCGGTATTGTAGACAATCCTGCTTTGGCTGCTTCTGATGGCCCGTTCGGTTTGGTATTTGCCCAAATCTTTAATCCAACCATCGGTAAAGTGGTAATGGGTTTGATGGTGCTGGCTTGTACTGGTTCTCTGTTGGGTTGGCAGTTCACTGTGGCTCAAGTGTTTAAATCCAGTGCTGACGAAGGCTACTTCCCGAAAGTATTCAGCTCTGTTACCAAATCTAACACTCCGCTGGTAGGTATGATCATCTTGTGCGTGGTGCAAACCCTGCTCTCTCTGATGACCATGAGCCCGAGCTTGAGCGAACAGTTCGACGTATTGGTGAACCTCGCTGTGGTAACCAACCTTGTGCCCTACGTACTGTCTATGTCTGCCCTGTATGTAATGCAGAAAGTTAGCAGCGTGCCGGCAGGTGAAATGAAAGTAACCACTTTCGTTGCCCTGATTGGTAACATCTACAGCTTCTACGCTCTGTATGGTTCAGGTGCTGAAGCTATGCTCGGCGGCGGTTTGGTAACCTTCTTCGGTTGGGTAATTTACGGCCAAGTTGCTGGTAAAAAATTCGACCTGAAACAGCCGTACTAATCGGTTGCAGCAAACCGGTCTGAACACAGTTTAGACAAATCTGCTAAAAGCAGCCCCCGAATTCTAAATAGAGGAGAATTCGGGGGCTGCGCTTTTTCAGGTAGCCTCATGGATTAAAGGCTACCTGAAAAATACTACCACTGCTTTTCGGGCGTTCTTCCTGAATCTGTTACAATACGCCCCCTGAATTTAACGCATTAAACACCAAGACAATAATCATGGAAGCCGAACGCATCAACTTGCTCAACAACACCCTCGCCGATTTAGAAAAACGCAGCGGCGAAATTCGCGTGTATCTCGATTACGACGGCAAAAAAGACCGACTGGAGGAAGTGGTCGGCCTCTCTGAAGACCCCGAGCTTTGGAACGATCCCAAACGTGCCCAAGAAATCGGCAAAGAGCGCAAAGTGCTCGAAGGCATTGTGCTCACGCTCGACAACATCGCCGGCGGCATCGACGACAACCGCCTGCTCATCGATATGGCGCTGGAAGAGGGCGATGAAGACAGCTTTGCCGCGATTGAGGAAGACGTAGCCGAGCTGGAAAAACAAATGGCCGAGCTTGAATTCAAGCGCATGTTCAACCAGCCTGCCGACGTGAACAACTGCTTCATCGACATCACGGCCGGTGCCGGCGGCACCGAAGCCGAAGACTGGGCCGGCATGCTGCTGCGCATGTATGTGCGCTATGGCGAGCGCAAAGGCTTCAAAGTGGAAATCATGGAGCAGGACGACGGCGAAATTGCCGGTATCAATCGCGCCACCATCCGCTTGGAAGGCGAGTACGCCTACGGCCTGTTGCGCACCGAAACCGGCGTGCACCGCCTCGTGCGCCACTCCCCATTCGATTCCAACAACAAACGCCACACCTCCTTCGCCTCCGTGTTTGTCTATCCCGAAGTGGACGACAGCTTCGAAGTGGAAATCAACCCGGCAGACGTGCGCACCGACACCTTCCGCGCATCCGGTGCCGGCGGGCAGCACATCAACAAAACCGATTCCGCCGTGCGCATGACGCATATCCCCACCGGCATCGTGGTGCAGTCGCAAAATAGTCGATCGCAGCACGACAACCGTCGCGTGTGTGAAGAAATGCTGCGCGCCAAACTGTTTGAGCTGGAAATGCGCAAACGCAACGAAGAAAAACAGGCGCTGGAAGAAGGCAAATCAGACGTGGGCTGGGGCAGCCAAATCCGCTCCTACGTGCTCGACTCTTCCCGCATCAAAGACTTGCGCACCAGCCACGAAACCGGCAACACCAAAGCCGTGCTCGACGGCGATTTGGACGACTTTATCGAAGCCAGCCTGAAGCAGGGCGTGTGATTACCGCCTCAGCAAATTGAACGCAAAAGGCTACCTGAAAAAGATTTAGATAGGTTTCAGGTAGCCTTTACTTGCCCGGCGAAAATAGCACGATTGGCATGCGAACTGCCGAAGCCGATGGGAGAGTGGGGTTTGCAAAAGCTCAGGCTACCTGAAAAGTGTAAGCAGGATTTTCAGGTAGCCTCAACTGTTTAATCCGAAAGACAACATGATGACCAAACGACAATGCGAATATACGTTTCGCCCAGCCGACAGCCTTACCCAGCTGGTGCAGCTGCTGGCAGCCTTGGTATGTCTGAGCCAATTATTGAGCTGGCTGCTGCTGGCAGGAACAGCTTTGCCGAAAGCATTGGGTTGGCTGGAAATATCGGACGAGGTGCTTGACAGCCTGGCGGGGTGGCGGAGTTTGGCGCTTGGGTGCTGATGGGTTTGCTGTTGTGTTCGGGTTTGGTGTTTTTATGTTGGCTGTACCGAGCGGCCCGCAATGCACGGGCTTTGGGGGCGCAGGGAATGCAGGTGAGCCCGGCTTGGGCGGTGGGCGGTTTTTTCGTGCCGATTATCCATCTGTTTCTGCCCTATCAGGCGGTGAAGGAAATCTGGGTAAACGGGCCGGTGGATAGTGAGCCGGATAGCATATGGTTGAGAATTTGGTGGTTCTGCCTGCTTGGCAGCATGGCACTGAGCCGATTTGCCGATATATCGGCAGGCTGGGAAACACAGGGCGGCGAATGGGGCATCAGGCTGTTACTGTTTACGCTGTTGGCTTGGCTAACGGCGGCAAGTGCTTATGCTTTGCTGCGGCTGGTGGGCGAAATCAATCGGCGGCAGAATAGATTGGCTGGGGAATAGGGGTTTCAGGTAGCCTGAGTGCATGTATAGTGAATTAACTTAAACCAGTACAGCGTTGCCTCGCCTTGCCGTACTGTGTGTACTGTCTGGCGGCTCGCCGCCTTGTCCTGATTTTTGTTAATCTACTATATAGAGGCTGCCTGAAGTTTGTTTGAAGTGAGTAATTCTGCCAATAAAAGGCTACCTGAAAGCGGTGTACCAGTTTTCAGGTAGCCTTTAATATGGCTGGGCAGTTAGCTTTGCTGCTTCAGCTGTTTGGCCGCTTCGATGGCGTAGTAGGTGAGAATGCCGTCGGCACCGGCGCGTTTGAAGGCGAGCAGGCTTTCAAGGATAACTTTGTTGCCTTCCAGCCAGCCGTTTTGGATCGCAGCTTGGAGCATGGCGTATTCGCCGGACACTTGGTAGGCATAGGTGGGCACGCCGAATTGGTCTTTCACACGGCGGATAACGTCGAGATAGGGCAGGCCGGGCTTCACCATCACCATATCTGCGCCTTCCTGTAGGTCGAGCGCGATTTCGTGTAAGGCTTCATTGCTGTTGGCTGGGTCCATTTGATAAGTGCGTTTGTCGGCCTTGCCTAAGTTGGTGCTGCTGCCCACTGCATCGCGGAACGGGCCATAGAAGGCGGAAGCGTATTTGGCAGAATAGGCCATCAGCCGGGTGTGGATGTGGCCGTCATCTTCCAAGGCTTCACGGATGGCGCCGATGCGGCCGTCCATCATGTCGGATGGGGCAATCACTTGTGCTCCGGCTTCGGCGTGGCATAGCGCTTGTTTGATTAGAACTTCCACGGTTTCATCATTTAATACGTAGCCATTTTCGTCAATCAGGCCGTCTTGCCCGTGGCTGGTGTAGGGGTCGAGCGCCACATCAGTCATCACGCCCAGCTCCGGGAAGCGCTCGCGCAAAGCGCGCACGGTGCGTGGTACGATGCCTTCCGGGTTGTAGGCTTCACTGGCGGTCAAATCTTTGTGTGGCACGGAAGCAGGAAATAAGGCCAGCATCGGGACGCCCAGTTCGCAAGCTTGCTCAGCTTGGCGCAGCAGATTATCCAAGGTTTGCCGCTCAATGCCGGGCATGGAGGGGATAGGTTCGTTGCTAGAACCTTGCTCCAACACGAATACGGGGTAGATTAAATCATCAACGCTGAGGGTATGCTCACGCATGAGGCGGCGGGAAAAATCGTCTCTACGCATCCTGCGCGGGCGGATGAAGGGAACTTGGCGGAATGGGAAATTCATACTGAAAACCTATCGGGAGTTTTAACGGAGTATATTTTACGCTGCTTAGCAGGGGAATGGGTGAGTAAGATGGGCGGTAGAGATGCTGCGCAATTTTCTGCTAATGAAATTTTGTTTTGTGTTAGAGGCTTAATCTTATTTGTTGGATATTTTGTTTTTAGGTATTTGACAAAGTTTTTTTTG
>NZ_KV795558.1:5843-21362 GCF_001809035.1 Eikenella sp. HMSC061C02 | reverse complement strand
ATATTGAGTGATTTTGCTTCCTAAGCCCCTAGATTAAATGAATATTTACTTATAAAATAATTATATGATTAGCAATAAAAAATCGGCTCCCAACAATCTATTGGAAACCGAATATAACCAAACTGATAAAAACCACCCTACCACCAATACGGATAATACGGCCGATACATCATCCACTCCAACTCACGCCGCCGCTCACGCCGCTCCAACATTTCCAGCTGCTGCCGATACACCAGATTCTCCCAAGCCATCCGATAACAAGCCTGAAAAGACGGCTCCGCAATCCGCCGCCGGTATTCACGCTGCAACTTAGGTTTCTCGGCATCCGCCACCCCCAAGTAATCCTCCTGTTGCAAAGCCAACAGCTCAGCCGTGCGCCGGTCGCACTGCGCTGCCAGCGCCACCGCCGTCTGCTTCATCTCCCGCTCCCTTGCCGCCTCATAGGCCGCACGCTGCTGCGGCGTCATCGCACAGCCCGCCAGCAGCAGGCCGGCAAAGGCTACCTGAAAAAGTTTCGCCAACATCATCTCCTCCTTAAACCAATGTTTAAGCAACAAATTAATCATACACCATTCCATAGCCGCCACAAACCGCCCCACCAAATTTTCAGGTAGCCTCACCCGCCAATCCGTTATAATCCCACCCCTTACCATTTCATAAACACGCCAACACCATGTTTGCCCAAGCCCGCCAACACCTCCGCACCCCGCGCGACCTCCTGCGCTTTTGCACCAGCCGCTTCAACCAAGCCCGCCTCAGTTTCGGCCACGGCAGCGATAACGCCCACGATGAAGCCGCCTATCTCATCCTCCACACCCTCGCCCTCCCGCTCGACACCCTCGAGCCCTATCTCGATGCCGCGCTCCTGCCCGAAGAAATCGACGCCGTGCTCAGCCTGGCCGAACGCCGCGTCAACGAACGCCTCCCCATGCCCTACCTCACCCGTCAAGCCTGGCAGGGCGACTTCGAATTTTATGTAGACGAACGCGTGCTTATCCCCCGCTCCTTCATCTACGAACAACTCGGCGAGCCCATCGCCCCGTGGACAGGCGACAGCCACTCTATCCACCGCGTGCTCGACCTCTGCACCGGCAGCGGCTGCCTCGCCATCCAAGCCGCCTGCCACTACCCCGAAGCCCAAGTCGACGCCGCCGACCTCAGCCCCGAAGCCTTGGAAGTGGCCGCTATCAACGTGGCCAACTACGGCCTAGAAGAGCGCGTCCGCCTGATTCAAAGCGACCTCTTCGCCAACCTTTCCGGCACTTACGACCTCATCATCTCCAACCCACCCTACGTAAACGCCGAAAGCGTCGCCGCCCTGCCCGCCGAATACCTGCACGAACCCGAAATGGCACTCGGCAGCGGCGAAGACGGCCTCGACGCCACCCGCCAAATCCTCCAACACGCCCCCCGCTTCCTCAATCCACACGGCGTATTGCTGGTGGAAATCGGCCACAACCGCGAAGCCCTCGAAGCCGCCTTACCCCAGCTCCCCTTCTTCTGGCCCGAACAAAGCGACGGCGGCAGCAGCGTTTTCCTGCTCACCCGCGAGCAATTATTGGGCGAAGAGTAGGCAAAGCCTACCGTCTCCCATCCATCACAAAAGGCTACCTGAAAACTCCAATCCATTTTCAGGTAGCCTTTTCCATCCCGGCCATCAGCGGCTGCGTTATAATAGCCACCCCGCAACCACCCGCAGGTAGCCCGCTATGCAACCCTTTCCCCCTGTCGTCCGCCCCCTCAAATTCTACGCCGTAGTGCCCGATGCCGATTGGGTGGCGCGCATGGTCGAGGCCGGCGCAGACACCGTGCAACTGCGCAGCAAACACCTCACCGGCGAAGCCCTGCGCCGGGAAATCCGCCGTGCCATCGCCGCCACCCGCGGTTCACACAGCCAACTTTTTATCAACGACCACTGGCAGCTCGCCCTCGAAGAAGGCGCCTACGGCGTGCACCTCGGCCAAGAAGACATGGACAGTGCCGACTTCGCCGCCCTCGCCCGCGCCGGCATCCGCTTGGGGCTGAGCACACACGACGAAGCCGAAATGGCCCGCGCCTTGGCCGTTCAGCCCAGCTACGTGGCCTGCGGCGCCGTATTTGCCACCAACACCAAAGCCATGCCCACCGAACCGCAGGGACTGGACAAACTGCGCCGCTACGTGCAGCAGGCCGGCAATACCCCCACTGTGGCCATCGGCGGCATTACGCTGGAAAACGCGCCCGCCGTGCTCGCCACCGGCGTGTCCTCGCTGGCTGTGGTCAGCGCCGTCACCCACGCCCCCGACCCTGCCGCCGCCGTGCGCGCCTTCCAAAAATTGTGGCCGGAATAAGGCCGTACACCATGCGGCCATCCGCAAGCGAAAGCTGCCGCGTAAATTAAACCCCGATATCCAAAAGGCTACCTGAAACCGCATCCGCTTTTTCAAGTAGCCTGCATCACGAAAGCAAACCATATGTCCAACCGCCGCCTGATCTACGGCTTCCACGCAGTCAACGCCCGCCTATGGCAAAACCCCAAAAGCCTCACCGAGCTCTACGCCCTATCCGGCCGCCACGATACCCGTATGCAGCAGGCCTTAGAAAAAGCCGCGCAGGAAAATATTCCCGTCCACTTCGTGGAAGCCGCCCGCCTCGATAATCTGTGCCGCCACGCGCGCCACCAAGGTATCGCCGGCTTTATCGACGCTTCGCACAACCACGTCCACCTCGACGACGTGCTCGACAACCTTACTGAGCCGCCGCTGCTGCTCATCCTAGACGGCATCACCGACCCGCACAACCTCGGCGCCTGCCTGCGCGTGGCCGACGCCATGGGTGTGCATGCCGTAATTGCGCCGAAAAACCGCAGTGTCGGCTTGAATGCCACCGTTAGCAAAGTGGCCTGCGGCGCCGCCGAAACCGTGCCCTACATCGCCGTTACCAACCTCGCCCGCACCCTGCGCGAGCTCAAAGAGCGCGACATCTGGATAGTGGGCACCGACATGGGCGGCGAAGCTGACTTGTTCCACTACGACATCCCCGCCGCCGTGGCCTGGGTGATGGGCAACGAAGGCGAAGGCATGCGCCGCCTCACCCGCGAACACTGCGACGCACTGGTGTCTATCCCCATGCTCGGCACAGTGGAAAGCCTGAACGTTTCCGTGAGTACCGGCATGGTGCTGGCCGAAACCCGCCGCCAGCGCGCGCTGAAGGCCGGTTGAAGCAGTTTCAGGTAGCCTGACCATCCGGGCTACCTGAAAGCCCGGGCTTTCGTGAAGCTAAAGCACCTCCCCAACGATACCCTGCACAGGCAACTTATTCCGCCCTCCCCCATAACTTTCAGGTAGCCCATCCCAAAGGCTACCTGAAAACCAAAATCCAACCACCAACAAAACCCCATGCCCACCCAACGCCTCATCCTCGGCATCAGCGGCGCCGACGGCTTCCAATACGGCCACAAAGCCCTGCAACTGCTGCAAAACGCAGCCGATATCGAAACCCACCTCGTGATTTCCGAAGGCGCGGAGCACACCTGCCGCCACGAAACCGCGCACCGCATCGAAGATATTGCCGCGCTGGCCGACGTGGTGCACCCCGTCCGGAACCTCGGCGCCGCCATCGCCAGCGGCTCGTTTGAAACCGCCGGCATGCTGGTGGCCCCCTGCTCCATGCGCAGCCTCGCCGCCATCGCCCACGGCCTGGGCGACAACCTGCTCACCCGCGCCGCCGACGTTACCCTCAAAGAGCGCCGCCGCCTCGTGCTGATGGCGCGCGAAACCCCGCTCAACATCGCCCACCTCGACAATATGCGCCGCATCACCGAAATGGGCGGCATCATCTTCCCGCCCGTGCCCGCCCTCTACCTGCGCCCGCAAAGCATAGACGAACTGCTCGCCCACAGCGTAGGCCGCGCCCTCGGCCTGTTCGGTATCCGCATTCCCGATTTGCCCCACTGGAATGGTGGTACGCCTTGAAATGGGAAACCGCCTGCACAATCTGGCAAAAGGCTACCTGAACATACCGGCAGCCATGCAGCCGGATATTTCAGGTAACCTATGGGACAAGCAAGTAGATGAACTCTTGCTACTACAGTTTATACTTCTCCGGCTACCTGAAAGCCCGTGGGCATAAATGCCCGCCCCTATTGCCCTGCCTATTTTTCAGGTAGCCCCAATCCAGCCCAAGGAGTGCCCATGTCCTTCCACACCCACGAACACAACCATGCCCACGCCCACAGCACCAACACCCGCATCCTGCGAGTATCGCTGGCCGTGATTGCCGGCTTTATGTTGGTGGAAGCGGCGGCAGGCTGGCTCAGCGGCAGCCTCGCGCTCTTGTCGGACGCGGGGCACATGTTTTCCGATGCCGCCTCGCTCGCCCTCGCCCTGTTCGCCTTCAAATGGGCGGAAAAGGCCGCCAACTCGCAGAAAAGCTACGGCTATCAACGCGTGGAAATCCTAGCCGCCGCGCTCAACGGCCTCACGCTGGTGGTGATGGCGGCATGGATTGTGGTCGAAGCCGTTATCCGCGCCTTCCAGCCCGTGCCCGTGGCGGGCAGCGCGATGCTGGCGGTGGCCGTGCTCGGGCTCTTGGTGAACCTATTTATCGCTTGGTATATGTTGCGCGGCGAGAAGGACAACCTGAACATGCGCGGCGCGTTTTTGCATGTGGTGGGCGATTTGCTCGGTTCCGTTGCCGCAGTAGCAGCCGGCCTGCTGATACAGTTTTACGGCTGGAACTGGGCGGACTTGGCGGCCAGCGCGGCAGTGGCGCTGCTGATTGGCAAAAGCGGCTGGGGCGTGCTTTCAGGTAGCCTGCACATCCTGATGGAAGGCACGCCCAAAGGCACGGACTTGGTGAAAATTGTCGAAGACATTCAGAAAATCAACGGCATATTGGGCATACACGACTTGCATGCCTGGACGATTACCAGCAAGAAACACGCTATGTCCTGCCACATCATCGTGCGCGGCGACCTAACCGTGGCAGAGGCCGCCGTCTTGGCGCAACAAGTGCAGGCAACGGTGCAAAAACACGGCATCAGCCACATCACGGTGCAAACCGAGCCCGCCGATACCGGCACCGTATGTTGCCAGGCATGCGAACAGCCTACGCATGAAGGCGAACACCCCCATAATGAGAATCCAGAATAGATTAGGCTTAACGGCAAGCTATATTTCGTTCCATGTGCCATATAAGCTTACGCTTACCACTCACTCTACCCTTCTTTTCAGGTAGCCTGTCTCCGTCAGGCTACCTGAAAACATATGCATGCACGAAATGAACGAATACCAAGCGTTTCGATGTACCTGCCACCAAAACTTCCCTCTCATCACAAACTCACGCGCAATGCCAAGCGCCGAGGATATAGGGCTGTTTCGCGCCGGTGGCGGCGTGGGGGTTGCCCGGCTCGTGGCACACGCGGCAGGCGGCGAGCCAGGCGAAGGCGGCGGCTTCCACCCATTGCGGCGGCAGGTTTAGCTCGTCGGTGGTGGCGGTGCGGATGCCGAACGGGGCGAGCCTGCCGGAGAGCTCGGCCATCAGCACGGGGTTGAACACGCCGCCGCCGCAGGCAAACACTTCGCGTACGCCGGGAGCATGGGCGGCAATGGCGTCGGCAATGCTTTGTGCGGTGAGGGCGTTGAGGGTACGCACGATATCGGCGGGGGCGTAGCCGCTTTCCAATAGTGATGTGTTAGTTTCGCTGTTTTTCAGGTAGCCTTGCAGCCAATCGAGGGAAAACAAATCACGGCCGGTGCTTTTCGGCGGGGTGCGGTGGAAATAAGGGTGTGCCAGCAGGGTTTGCAGCAACTCGGGAATAACGCGGCCGCTGCGGGCAAGGGCGCCGTCCCGGTCGCAGGTTTGGCCGAAACGGTGCTGCATATAGGCATCGGCCAGCATATTGCCGGGGCCGGTGTCGAAGCCGCTGGCATCGGCATGCGGTTGCAACACGCTGATGTTGGCAATGCCGCCGATATTGAGCACCACGCGGCCATACTCCGGGCTGCCGAACACGGCCTGATGGAAAGCGGGCACGAGCGGCGCGCCTTGGCCGCCGCCGGCCATGTCGCGGCGGCGGAAGTCGCCCACAGTGTCGATGCCGGTAAGCTCGGCCAAGAGCGGCAGGTTGATGAGCTGCACGGTGTAGCCGTGCTCGGGGGCATGGCGCACGGTTTGGCCGTGTGCGCCGATGGCGGCGATATCGCGCGGGGCAAGCTTTTGCTGCACCAGCAGGCCGTGCACGGCTTGAGCATTAAGCGATGCCAACTCTTGCGCGAGCATTTCGCTGCGGTGGATTTCGTTGCCGCCGGGGTTTTGCAAATCCAGCAGGCGGCGGCGCAAATCATCGCTATAGGGCACGGCAAAATGGCCGAGCGCGCCCTGCCAGCGCGTGCCGTCAAAAGCCGCCAGCACGGCATCTACGCCGTCCATGCTGGTGCCGGACATCAGGCCGATATAGTATTGGGTCATGGTGCGGGGGCTATGTGGGAAAGACGGCGGCATTATATAGCGAATGGCAGCTGTTTTCAGGTAGCCCCATTGGAGGATTGGACTATAATGCCCGTACTGCTTTCAGGTAGCCTCCGCCGCGATAAGGCTACCTGAAACGCTATTTTTACGCTTTGCAGTATTTAAGGACGCCCCCATGAGCCACTATTCTGCTATTGGTTTCCCCACTATCAACAGCAACGACGAGCTGAACGACCTCATCCGCCAGGCCCTGCGCACGCTTGCCGAAAATGAGGACGACACGGAAGAGCACTCTTCCGAAGCCGAGCCTTCCGACAACTATATGGTGTATTCTGATCCCAGCGGCGCCCAGTTATGGCTGGGCTTTTCAGACGATGACAGCCTGCTCTGCGCCGAACCCTATTTTTCAGGTAGCCTGCACACCGTAGGCATAGATGCCGTATTCCCCAGCGGCTATGGCGACGGCACAGGCTCAGTGCAGGCCTGGATGAACGGCAGCGAATGGAAAGACGGCGAATGGCTGGGCGGCAGTTATCCTTTCGTGTTTGACACCCCCGATTTGGCCAGCTTCCCCGAGCACTCAGAAAGCACCAGCTGCCAAATCCGCCTGTGTGCCTTTGCCGAAGAGGCTGATATTTTTGCCGATGAAGCCGCATTTGAAGCGCAACAAGACCCTGAACTGCCATTAAGCAGCACATTCTTCACCCCGTTGGGTATGTTTCAATCTTCCGATAATGCGGAAAATCCAGCCAAAGCGAGCGCATGGTTTATCGGCACTGTCCGCGCAGCCGAAACGCGCCGCAACGAATTATCCGGCAACGATTTTTACTGCTGCCTGATCGAAACCCACGGCGGCACGCTGCAAGCAGTATTTCCAAGCAACATGTTTGATCATGCGCCGCAAATCGGCAATGTCATTAGCGGCAAATACTGGCTAACCGGGCGTCTGGCAGCCTAAAAATTCACCTTACCAAATAGAAGGAACCCCATCATGACCACCGACAACAAAACCTGGTCCGGCCGTTTCAACGAGCCCGTGTCCGAACTCGTCAAACAATACACCGCCTCCATCAACTTCGACCAACGCCTCGCCCGCCACGACATCCAAGGCTCGCTCGCGCACGCGCAGATGCTGCACGAAGCCGGCGTACTCTCCGCGCAGGATTTGGCCGACATCCGGCGCGGCATGGCCGAAATCCAAGCCGAAATCGAAGCAGGCAGCCTGCAATGGTCGCTCGATTTGGAAGACGTGCACATGAACATCGAACGCCGCCTCACCGACAAAATCGGCGATGCCGGCAAACGCCTGCATACCGGCCGCAGCCGCAACGACCAAGTCGCCACCGACATCCGCCTGTGGCTGCGCGACGAAATTTCCACCATCCGCCGCCTGATTAAAGACTTGCAGGCTGCCCTGCTTGATTTAGCCGAACAAAACGCCGCCACCGTCATGCCCGGCTTCACGCATCTTCAGGTAGCCCAACCCGTCAGCTTCGGCCACCACCTGCTCGCCTATGTGGAAATGTTCGGCCGCGACGACGAACGCATGGCCGACTGCCGCCGCCGCACCAACCGCATGCCGCTGGGCGCCGCCGCACTGGCCGGCACCACCTTCCCCGTCCGCCGCGAAACCACCGCCGCGCTGCTGGGCTTCGAGCAAATCTGCCAAAACTCGCTTGATGCCGTGTCCGACCGCGACTTCGCCATCGAATTCACCGCCGCCGCCTCGCTGGTGATGGTGCATTTGAGCCGCCTGTCCGAAGAACTGATTTTGTGGATGTCGCCCCGCTTCGGCTTTATCGACATCGCCGATCGTTTCTGCACCGGTTCCAGCATCATGCCGCAGAAGAAAAACCCCGACGTGCCAGAACTCGTGCGCGGCAAATCCGGCCGCGTCATCGGCCACCTCACCGGCCTGATTATGCTGATGAAATCCCAGCCGCTGGCGTATAACAAAGACAATCAGGAAGACAAAGAGCCGCTGTTTGACACGGTGGACACGCTCATCGACACGCTGCGGATTTACGCCGACATGATGCGTGGCATCACCGTGAAGCCTGAAGCCATGCGCGCCGCCGTGCTGCAAGGCTTCGCCACCGCCACCGATTTGGCGGATTACCTGGTCAAAAAAGGCCTGCCCTTCCGCGACAGCCACGAAGCCGTCGCCCAAGCCGTGCGCCACGCCGAACAGGCAGGCTGCGGTCTGGAAGACCTGCCGCTCACCGTGCTGCAAGGATTCAGCGCATTGATTGAAAACGACGTTTACCAAGTGCTCACCCCCGAAGGCAGCCTGAACGCCCGCAACCACTTGGGCGGCACCGCACCGGAGCAGGTGAAGTTTCAGGTAGCCCGCTGGCGGAAGCTGCTGGCGGCAGATGCGTAACAGCGGTTTCAGGTAGCCTGTTGCCGCCCCGCTGCCTTGCACAAACTTTAGCGATATAATGCGCCATTCACACCATCTTAATTAAAAAGGAAACATCATGACCGAAGCCCAACTTTCCGCCTGGGGTATGAAAATCGGCCTCAGCGTGCTGGTTATCTTCATCGGCTTCATTATTTGGGACTTAGGCAAAAAATCCGGCGCCAGCAAATTCGGCATGGCCGTGCTGTTTTTTGTGCTCGGCTTGGGCGTGATGGGCTTTTTGATGAAAGAAGTGTTGGTGAATGTGATTTTGAAGTAACCCGTTGGCAACGGCTACCTGAAACACAGATTTCAAAAGCAAGCCAGGTTTTTACGGAGCGGAAACGAAACTTCAACGAAGTTAAAACCACAGCCGCACATTTTCAGGTAGCCTCAATACACATTACTTCGGCCATTGCCGGAAACTATAACCGCCATTGCCGATGCACGGCCGGCCTTGTTATTTTGCGGCGAAACCCGTATCTTGCCTGCCATCTGAAATCCCTATCTGAAAGGAAAAAACATGAGCAACCAAATCATCCACACCTCCGATGCTGCCTTTGAAAAAGACGTATTGAAAGCCGAGCTGCCCGTATTGCTCGACTTCTGGGCTCCCTGGTGCGGCCCCTGCAAAATGATCGCCCCGATTCTGGACGACATCGCTGAAGAGTTCCAAGGCAAGCTGCAAGTAGTGAAGATGAATATCGACGAAAACGAGCAAACCCCCGCCCAATTCGGCGTGCGCGGCATCCCCACCCTGATGGTGTTCAACGGCGGCCAGCGCGTGGCCACCAAAGTGGGCGCCCTGAGCAAAGGCCAGCTCACCGATTTCTTGAACGCTTCACTGTAATACCGCCTCATTCCGCCACCGCCGCTTCTTCCGGCGGTGGCTTTCCTTGACAAGCCGTACCAAAGCTCCTAGAATGCCGCCGTTTTGCGCCCGCCTCACTTTTGGTGCGCAGCCCCATTCTCCGGCTTACAACAGCCAAAACTCTTAAATCTTCCAAACCCATCCCCACACATATCCCCGTTTTCCCATTATCTGAACCGCGCGTTCATTTAATCAATTTATCCATTATTCAACACAAAACATAATCTTATGCACGTTTCCGAACTACAAACCCAGCACATTTCCAAACTTTTGGAAATGGCCGAACAACACGGCATTGAAAACGCCAACCGCCTACGCAAACAAGATTTGGTGTTTTCCATCGTCCGCCACATGATGAAACAGGGCGAAAGCTTCAGCTGCTCCGGCACGCTCGAAATCCTGCCCGACGGCTTCGGCTTCTTGCGCAGCACCGACACTTCCTATCTGGCCAGCCCCGACGATATCTACGTTTCCCCCAACCAAATCCGCCGCTTCAACCTGCACACCGGCGACACCATCGAAGGCAGCGTGCGCGTGCCCAAAGACAACGAGCGCTACTTCGCCCTCGTGCGCCTCGATAAAATCAACGGTGACGACCCGGAAGTGTGCAAACACAAAATCCTGTTTGAAAACCTTACCCCCCTCTTCCCCACCCGTCCGATCAAGCTCGAACGCGACATTAAGGCCGAAGAAAATATCACCGCCCGCGCCATCGATTTGGTTTCCCCCATCGGCATGGGCCAGCGCGCTCTTTTGGTGGCGCCGCCCAAAACCGGCAAAACCGTGATGTTGCAAAATATTGCCCACGCCATTACTGCCAACTATCCCGAAGTGGTGCTGATTGTGCTGCTGATCGACGAGCGCCCCGAAGAAGTAACCGAAATGACCCGCTCCGTGCGCGGCGAAGTGGTGGCCTCCACCTTCGACGAACCCGCCGCCCGCCACGTTCAGGTAGCCGAAATGGTGATTGAAAAAGCCAAGCGCATGGTGGAGCACAAAAAAGACGTGGTGATCCTGCTCGACTCCATCACCCGCCTGGCGCGCGCCTACAACACCGTTGCCCCCACCTCCGGCAAAATCCTCACCGGCGGCATGGACGCCAACGCCCTGCACCGCCCCAAACGCTTCTTCGGCGCCGCCCGCAACATCGAAGAAGGCGGCTCGCTCACCATCATCGCCACCGCGTTGGTGGAAACCGGCAGCCGCATGGACGATGTGATTTTTGAAGAATTCAAAGGCACGGGCAACATGGAGCTGCACCTCGACCGCCGCATGGCCGAAAAACGCGTGTTCCCTGCCATCAACATCAACAAATCCGGCACCCGCCGCGAAGAAATGCTCGTTTCTAACGACCGCCTGCAACGCATGTGGCTGCTGCGCAAATTCCTCCACCCGATGGACGACCTCGAAGCCACCGAATTCCTGGTGGGCAAACTCAAAGACAGCAAAAATAACGACGAGTTTTTCGAGCTGATGCGCGGCAAATAGGCCCGCCGCCTCAGCTCCACCAAAATACCAGCTTACCTTGTTGACGCCCGCACTTTCAGGTAGCCTTAGAGGCTACCTGAAAACCATAATAAATCTATCAAAAATCGAAATGCAGAATCTTTGGCGCAAATGGTTAGGTTGCAGTCATTCTCTGCTGGCGCAGCCGAACGGAGCGTGGTTTTTCGGGAAACAAGGGCTTGCATGTTCGAAGCGGCGCAGCCGCAAGTTGCGAGCCCGCCCGAAAAATCACGTGAAGTGAGGGAAGTTTGGCGAAGCCAAACCTGTGCCCGCAGTCGCTTTTCTTTGGCGAAGCAAAGAAAAGGAAGTGCCCCGCGCCGGCATGAGGCGCAAAGGGGAACAGAACACAAATAATAAAAATCGCCTGGAATCCAATGTTGCTTGTGAGCAATATGCGCTTCAATTCAACTTTTGCAAATAAATGAGTGGATGGGCTTTAGGCCAGCATCCTAATGATAGTAAAGTATTTTAACTATAGCCCTCCTAAAGGCTACCTGAAAACATGACCACCCTCGACTACGCCGACAGCCGCACCCTGTGGCAAACCATCCTGGCCGAAACCGCCCAAGCCGCCCAAAGCGAGCCCATGCTCGCCAGCTTCCTACACCAAACCGTGCTGCGCCACAGCAGCATCGACCGCGTGCTCGCCTTCCACCTTTCCAGCAAGCTCGCCAGCCCCGTGATGGACAGCCGCGCGCTCAACGAAATCTTCTTCCAGGCACTCGACAGCGACACCCGCATTTCCAAAGCCATGCAGGCCGACATCGTCGCCTACTACGAACGCGACCCCGCCTGCGACGCCTACTACCTGCCGCTACTCTACTACAAAGGCTTCCACGCCGTGCAAGCCCACCGTATCAACCACTGGCTGTGGCAGCACGGCCGCAAAACCCTCGCCTACTTCCTGCAAAACCGCGCCTCCGAAGTATTTGGCATCGACATCCACCCCGCCGCCCGTTTCGGCCACGGTATTATGGTCGACCACGGCACCGGCCTTGTGGTGGGTGAAACCGCCGTTTTGGGCAATGACATCTCCATCCTGCACGGCGTTACCCTCGGCGGCTCCGGCAAAGAAGGCGGCGACCGTCACCCCAAAATCAGCGACGGCGTGATGATCGGCGCCAATGCCTCCATCCTCGGTAACATCCGCGTGAACGAATGCGCCAAAGTCGGCGCCGGCAGCGTGGTGGTGCACGACGTACCCGCCCACAGTACCGTAGTCGGCGTGCCCGCCCGCGTGATCGGTCAAGGCAACGTGCGCCCCTCCGCCGATATGGATCAAAGCTTGGATTCATGATGGCAGATAAAGGCTACCTGAAAACAAACAGCACAGCTTTCTGCCTGGCCAACATGCCGGCAGATCATTTCAGGTAGCCCTTTCCGCCGGCCCGCCGCTGTATAATCCCCGCAACCCGCCCGATTGCACCCGCCCATGAAAGTCGCCTTTTTCTTTCTTTACCTCATCCAACTTTTGCCCTTCGCCGCCATCCAAAAGCTGGCCGACGCCATCGGCAGCCTCGCCTATTATGCCGTCGCCCCCCGCCGCCGCATCGGCGAAATCAACCTGCGCCTGTGCTTCCCCGAATTAAGCGAAAAACAGCGCAAAACCCTGCTCAAATGCCACTTCCGCCATATGGCCAAACTCATTCTTGAATACGGCCTCTATTGGTATGGCAGCGCCGAGCGGCTCAAATCCCTCGTCCTCTACCAAGACAAACATCATCTCGACAACGAGCTCGCCGCCGGGAATAAAGTTATCCTGCTCTATCCCCACTTTACCGCCTTCGAGCTCGCCGTGTACGCGCTCAACCAAGACGTGCCGCTCACCAGCATGTATTCCCACCAGAAAAATCCGGTGCTCGACCAGCAAATCCTGCGCGGCCGCCACCGCTACAACAACGTCTTCCTCATCGGCCGCACCGAAGGCCTGCGCGCCATCATCAAACACCTGCGCGCCGACCCCGCCCCCTTCCTCTACCTGCCCGACCAAGACTTCGGCCGCAAAGATTCCATCTTCGCCGACTTCTTCGGCATCCCCACCGCCACCATCGCCGGCCTCCCCCGCATCGCCGCCCTCACCCAAGCCAAAGTCGTGCCCGCCATCCCCACCCGCCAGCCCAACGGCCACGTTATCCTGCGCTTCTACCCCGCCTGGGAAAACTTCCCCAGCGAAGACGTGCAAGCCGACGTACAGCGTATGAACGACTTTATCGAAGAGCGCGTGCGCGAACAGCCCGAACAATACTTCTGGCTGCACAAACGCTTCAAAACCCGCCCCGAAGGTAGCCCCGATTTCTACGCCAAATCCGGCCACACCTAACCATACAGGCCATTGGAAAGCAATCTTCCAACGGCCTGTTCTCAACCCACTCCGGTAAAAAAGGCTACCTGAAAACAGTTTCAGGTAGCCTTTTTTGCTTTAATACCTGCCATACCATCCGTATAGCAGCCCATAATCTCCATACCCTCAATCAGTATGCCCTGCCGATACACATGAGCACCCAACTACTGAATAGCAAAACATTTCTATTTCTCTAAATATTTTCAGGTAGCCTCCCGCTATTCAGAGGCTACCTGAAAATCCGTATCTGAACTAAAACGGCTTATACACCACCAAATACAACGCTGCCGCCATCACCAGCACTGGAATCTCGTTGAACACACGAAACCAACGGTGCGAATAGCGATTGCGCCGCTCTTGGAAATCGATAAGCAGGCGGTAGCAGTAGAAATGGTAGCCCGCGAGGATAACGGCCAGCGTGATTTTGGTATGTACCCAGCCCTGGCCCCACCAGCCGGTGAAAAACGGAATCAGCAGCCCGAACAGCACCGCGCCGATGCCCAGCGGCGTCATGAATTTAAACAGGCGCTGCGCCATGCCCAGAAGCTGGCGGTATTCCGTGCTGCCTGTCGGCACCATGGCCAGGTTCACATAGATGCGCGGCAGGTAAAACAAGCCGGCAAACCACGAAATAATAAAGAAAATATGCAGCAGTTTGAACAGCAAATACATAGGGCTACCTGAAAATAATGTGAACTGAATAGGGAAATACTGTTACCACTTTACGCCGCTCGCCGGCAGGCAAATGATGGCGGCAAGGCAATGGCGTGTTGCACTACTGCCCCGCTTGCCGTGAAAGCAGATAATCACGCCCATAGGCGGCGACGGTTTCGCTCAGCCGCCACCACTGAAAGGCCATCAGCGACAGCACTTCGCTGGCCATGAATTTGGCGCGGTTCTGGCCGCTGTAGCGGCTGGTGGGCGTGGGCTCGGTTTGGTAATCCAGCCCCACATAATCGGCCACGGCAGCGGCACGGGCAAGGTGGTAGGGGTCGCTGATGATAACCACGCTTTCCAAACCGTTGTTATACATTAAGGCTTTGGTATTTTCCAAATTTTGCTGTGTATCGCGCGACGTGGTTTCCAGCAGGATGTCTTTATTCGGCACGCCGTGGCCGCGGGCGTAGCGGCGGGCCACTTCGGCTTCGGTCATATAGCCCGCCTTGGGCGTACCGCCGGTGAAAATCAGTTTGCCCACCCGATTATTGCGGTAGAGCGTGATGCCGTGGTTGATGCGCTCGCGGAATACGGGCGAAGGATTTTTGCCCCAGGCTGCCGCGCCCAGCACCACCGCTGCATCTGCCCGCCGGGAAGCGGTGCGCGTGCTATAGCTGTACACCAGCCAAGTGCACCATGCGGCCTGCACCAGCAACACCAGCAGGCAGAGCTTGATGCCCCGCCAAACTTGGCGCAACAAGGAACCGCGGAATATGGCCAGCATGGTGGTCTCACATATATTTACAACTCAATCAGTTAATCGAACAAGGCGATAATGTTTTCCAGCGGCCGACCGATGGCGGCGCGTTGGCGGTATACCGCAATCGGGCGTTGCAGCAACACCGGATGTTGGTGCAGCGCGGCAATCAGCTCGTCTTGACTCAACTCCAGCTTGTCCAAACCCAGCTCTGCATAAGCCGCATCGCCGGTACGCATGATGTTGCGCACATCTGGGCTGCCGAGCTGTTGCAACAAGCTGCGCAAATCGGCTTCGGAAGGCGGGTTGGCACGGTAATCCAGCGTTTGTACGGCCACGCCCGGCTGCTGTTGCAGCCACTCCAGGGCGGCGCGGGATTTGGAACAATTCGGGTTGTGATACAGCAAAACGGTTTCGCTCATGGGGATGCTCGCGGGGAAATGATGGTTTGTTTAAACAGCGGCTTGGCAGCCAAAATAGCTGATGCCATGATAGCTGGCTAATATAGTGGATTAAATTTAAATCAGGACAAGGCG
>NZ_KV795558.1:0-5743 GCF_001809035.1 Eikenella sp. HMSC061C02 | reverse complement strand
GCTGTACTGGTTTAAATTTAATTCACTATAAAAATCCAAAGCGGCGATGCAGCCACAGACGGCACATAAAGCATGGCAAAACCAGCCTGCCCTGTCGGAAGAAATAACCGCATCGGCCATCAGCCGTTTCTATTCCAAGCCGCTATATCGTACAATAAACGCCCTTGTTTTCACAATTTGGAAGCCTGTTTTGAAAAAATATGTTGGATTGGCCGCCCTGCTGGCCGCTGCCCCGCTGTATGCCGCGGATTTGGTGAACCATGCGGACAACCGCCCTGCTTCGCTCGACACCAGCGCGCAGAAGCGGGTGCAGGTGGTGAACGTATGGGCGACATGGTGTGTGCCGTGCCGACGCGAAATGCCGGCGCTTTCGCAGTGGTATGCCGCGGAAAAACGGCAGCGGCGCGGCGTGCGCGTGGATATGGCGGGTGTAGCGCTGGATAAGCCTGCCGATGTGAGCCGCTTTTTGCAAAGCGTGCCGGTGCGCTACCCGATTCTGCGCTACACCGGCAATGACAGCACCGCCTGGATGCACGGCTTGGGCAACCCAACCGGTGCCCTGCCCTTCACCGTCATCCGCGCCCCGGCCTGCGGCAACTACCGCAAAACCCTGCTGGGCGAAGTATCGCCGCAACAGCTCACGCAAGCAGTGGCCGAAGCGTCGGCGAAATGCCGCGCGGGCTGAAGCGTTTGATAAAAATGAATGGTATAGTGAATTAAATTTAAATCAGGACAAGGAGGCGAGCCGCAGACAGTACAGATAGTACGGCAAGGCGAGGCAACGCCGTACTGGTTTAAAGTTAATCCACTATATGAAGGCTACCTGAAATTTTTCAGGTAGCCTTTTTAGCCTGTCTATGGCCGACCAATTAAGCCAAGGCCTGCTCAATCAAGCTTTTCACTGCTGCCGCACTGTTGGGCAGCACGGTAACGTGTTGCGGCAGGTTTTCCAGCCCGGCCAGTGCGGCGGGGCGCGGCGGGTTTACTTCATGCCCGGCGGCTTCGCTGATGGTGTCGGCAAACTTGGCCGCCAGCGCGGTTTCCAGGCACACGACGGTTTCGCCCGCTTCGCGCAATTCGCGCGCCACTTTCACGCCGTCGGCGGTGTGCGGGTCGAGCCATTCGCCGTCGCTGGCTTGCACCGCGCGGATGGTGGCGAGGCGGTCGGCATGGCGGCTGGAGCCGGACACAAAGCCGAAGGTGTCGCGGATGCGCGGCAACTCGGCAGATAAATCGAAACCTTCGCCCGAGGCTACCTGCTGCCACAAAGAGGCTACCTGAACGCTGTCCCTCCCCAATAAATCAAACACAAAACGCTCGAAATTGGAGGCTTTGGAAATATCCATCGACGGGCTGGAGGTAACGTAGGTTTTAGCGGCGCTGCGCGGGCGGTAGCGACCGGTGCGGAAGAACTCGTCCAGCACATCGTTTTCGTTGGTGGCCACCATCAGGCGGCGGATGGGCAGGCCCATCTGTTTGGCGATATGCCCGGCGCAAATGTTGCCGAAATTGCCGCTGGGCACGCAGAAGCTCACTTCTTCGCTATTGCTTGCGGTGGCGCGGAAATAGCCGGCAAAGTAATACACCACCTGCGCCACGATGCGCCCCCAGTTGATGGAGTTTACCGTGCCGATGCTGTATTGCTGCTTGAAGGCGGCATCGTTTTGCAGCGCTTTCACAATATCTTGGCAGTCGTCAAACATGCCTTCGATGGCGATATTGTGGATGTTGGCATCGGCCAGGCTATACATTTGCGCCCGCTGGAAGGCGCTCATTTTGCCGTGCGGCGACAGCATAAATACATGAATGCCGGCCTTGCCGCGCAGGGCATATTCGGCGGCAGAGCCGGTGTCGCCGCTGGTGGCGCCGATAATATTCAGGCATTTGCCTTCTCGCGCCAGCACATATTCGAAGGCATGGCCGAGAAACTGCATGGCCATGTCTTTGAAGGCCAGCGTGGGGCCGTTGGACAGGGCTTGGATTTTGATGCCGTCGGAGAGGGTGCGCACCGGGGTGATTTCGCGCGTGCCGAACACGGCTTCGGTGTAGGTGTTGCCGGCCAGTCGGCGCAAATCGGCTGCCGGAATATCGTCGATAAACAGGCTCATGATTTCAAACGCCAATTCGGCGTAGCTCAAATTTCGCCAGCTTTGCAGCGCGGCTGCATCCACCTGCGGATAACGCTCCGGCAGCATCAGGCCGCCGTCGGGCGCGAGGCCCATAAGCAAAACTTCGCTGAAAGATTTGGGCGCGGTTTGCCCGCGCGTGCTGATGTATTTCATAAAAACACCGTTGGAATAATGATTTGTATAAAAAGGCTACCTGAAATCCGAAGCACCGGAATCGGTAAACGACACCGGCTCGCGGCGGCTGAGCCAATACCAGGCTAATAGTGCGCCACACACCGCGCCGCCCACGTGCGCCAGATGCGCGATGTTGTCGCCAAACAGCGATACTCCGCCGAACTGGGCAAACAGCTCATACCCCACCGCCACCGGCACCAAATACTTCGCCTTAATCCGCATCGGCAAAAACATCACCGTGAGCGGCGCATCCGGGAAGCACAGCGCAAACGCCGCGAGCACACCGAACACCGCGCCCGATGCGCCCAGCAGGTGGGTATAAAACGCCATCGCCAAGCCGTCGGGCACATTGGGCAGGCCGCCGGAGAGCAACGCCGAGCGTACTGTAGCTTCGTCCAGCCCGATTTGCTCGGCCACATTGCGCACGCCGTTGGCAATCAGGTATTCGTTCCAGCCCGTATAAAGCAACGCCCCGGCCAAGCCGCACAGCAAATACAGCAGCAAAAAGCGCCGCTGGCCGAAACGCAGCAGCAACATCGGAGCAAACGAACACAACACCACCATATTAAACAGCAGATGCGTGAAATTCGCGTGCAAAAACATATGGCTAAGCCACTGCCAATATTGGTAGCGCGGATGCTCAAGCGGCCACAACGGGCCGGCCAGCTGCAAAAATTCAAAACCCGGCAACTGCATCAGCACAAACACCAGCACATTCAGCGCCAGCAAGGCATACAGCACCGCAAAATCAAAACGGAATCGCATACGGAAAAATCAGTCAAACGTTAAAAACAGCCCGTGCCGGGCTATTTTCAGAAAATCAGAAAATCGGAAACACAGCTTTCAGGTAGCCTTTCAGTATTCGCAGCCGATGCGCTTAAGGCTACCTGAAAGCCATCGCGCCGCATCATACCACAACCCGCCCCTTCCCCCTGAAGCCGCCGCGCAGAATTTGCTATAAAATCCACCCCAACGCCTTACCACTTTTCAGGTAGCCCGCCATGCCCAACGACCTCTTCACCCAAACCCCCGCCGCCCCCCTGGCCGAACGCCTGCGCCCGCACACGCTCGACGACGTAGTCGGCCAGCAGCACCTGATCGGCGCGGGCAAGCCCCTGCGCGTGGCCGTGGAAGGCGGGCAGCCACACTCCATGCTGCTGTGGGGGCCGCCCGGCGTGGGCAAAACCACCCTCGCCCGCATTCTCGCACAAAGCTTCAACGCCCAATTCCTGCCCGTATCCGCCGTATTTTCCGGCGTGAAAGACATCCGCGAAGCCGTCAACAAAGCCGAAATCGCCCTCCAGCAAGGCCGAGCCACCATTTTGTTTGTCGATGAAGTCCACCGCTTCAACAAAGCCCAGCAAGACGCCTTCCTGCCCTATGTGGAAAGCGGCCTGCTCACCTTCATCGGCGCCACCACCGAAAACCCCTCCTTCGAAGTGAATCCCGCCCTGCTCAGCCGCGCCCAAGTTTACGTATTGCAAGCCCTTTCTGCCGACGAACTCGCCCAGCTCACCGCCAAAGTGTTCGCCCTGCCCGAATACCGTAGCTTCAGCCTCGAAGAAGACGCGCAAAAACTGCTCATCCAAACCGCCGACGGCGACGCCCGCCGCCTGCTAAACCTGCTCGAACAGCTCCTGCGCGCCGCCGCCACCCGCCGCATCAGCCGGCTCAATGCCGACTTCCTGGCCGACAGCCTCGGCAGCCAAATCCGCCGTTTCGACAAAGGCGGCGAAAGCTTCTACAACCAAATCTCCGCCCTGCACAAATCCGTGCGCGGCTCCCACCCCAACGCCGCCCTCTACTGGCTCTGCCGCATGCTCGACGGAGGCGCCGACCCACGCTACCTCGCCCGCCGCATCGTCCGCATGGCCTGGGAAGACATCGGCCTGGCCGACCCACGCGCCCTCACCATCGCCAACGAAGCCGCCCACACCTACGAACGCCTCGGCTCCCCCGAAGGCGAGCTCGCCCTCGCCCAAGCCGTGCTCTATCTGGCTGCCGCCGCCAAATCCAACGCCGGCTATACCGCCTACAACCAAATGCGCCAATTTGTGAAGCAACACGGCAGCGCCGAAGTGCCGATCCACCTGCGCAACGCCCCCACCAAGCTCATGAAAGAGCTCGGCTACGGCCGCGCCTACCGCTACGCCCACGACGAACCGTACGCCTACGCCGCCGGCGAAACCTATATGCCCGAAGGCCTGGCCGAGCCCGATTTCTACCAACCCGTGCCACGCGGCCTCGAAGCCAAAATCGCCGAAAAATTATCCTGGCTCAAAGATTTGGATGAAGCCGCCCTAAGCAGCACCACGCAGCCGGAAGACAAAAAGGCTACCTGAAATTTTCAGGTAGCCTCCACACCTCAACAACCAAGGAAGCCCATGCGCGATCCCGATTTCTTCCTCCGCCGTTATGCACCCACCACCAATATCATGGCCTTTTTGGAAGTTCCCTATGACAAGCTGGTTGACTGTATAGCCCAGTGGGAGCGTAAACGGGATAAATATCGTGAAGTGCCCGTACAAAAGATTGAGATTGGCGGCACATGGGAGCAAAGATTGAATAGCCTGCTGCCGCTGACTCTACATTCCCCCAAAGCAATGATTTCCGAAACCCAGTCTCCATGGTGTGTTTATGTGGATAACGGTATGCAGGGGACTGATATTTATTCAGACCCAAGTTATTTATGCCAAATATTAGGTGTCCATGAGATCGCAATCACCATGGTACGGGATATTCCAAAAATTAAACCAGGTTCAACCCAATTCAGTTATAGCGATGGTTCGAGAGCCAAAAAAATTGTTTCCGAAACAGGCTATTATTATGAAGTTCCTGGGCGTTATATTGCAGCACATCGAGAAAGCCGCTGGGAATTTGTCGAACAAGGCGAGCCCTTCCCATTTGAAGAGTTAGAACAATACCAAGCCCGGCGCATCAAAGACCGGCTCACCCCGGAAATGGTGGAACGCTATTGCGGCCATTTCGGTATCGACTTATTCAACCCCGATTTCTATAGCGGCCGAGCCTGTATTTTTGAAAGGCAAGTGCACCCAGACATCCCGAAGCTACTGCACTTTCCCCAATCAGCAGCAGCCGTAGGTCAGCAAAGTAGGTTGGGTTAGCCGCAGGCGTAACCCAACAAATTAAAGTGAAATGTTAGGGTTACTAACCCAACCTACACCCTGCCTGATCAACAGACTACCTGAAAAATGAATTTCAGGTAGTCTGCTTATTATGTGGAGTGTAGGGTGTGAGCGGAACACACGCACGCGGCTTTGGAATAACTGGCAATTAGACTAGATGAATTAAAATATCATAAGGATTAACATATGAAATTAAATTGGAAATATGAAAAATGGCGTGAACAGGGCTTCATAGATTCTTATATAGAATCATATATTAGTTTAGGGGCTTAGGAAGCAAAATCACTCAATATA
>NZ_KV795557.1:0-338 GCF_001809035.1 Eikenella sp. HMSC061C02 | reverse complement strand
TTAAGAGACATCACCCAATTAATCGCCATGCTGTATTGGGGCACGATGCTGGTATGTGCGCTAGGCTCGATCTTTCTATGCTACAAAGCCCAGCCCAAGTTTTTGAAGAAATACCCATGGCTGTTGCCAGCTCCCGGGCTTGTTGTGGCAGCGCTGTTTTTTCTGTTTCCTAAAGCGCTCGTCTGGCAGGAAGAGCGGGAGAATGCCGAAAAAGTGGCCGAATGGCGCAAACGCTACGATCCCGCCAAAGCCCGTTTCGACCAGCTGTGCCAAAACGCCGGCGAGAAGATCTACCGCACGGCGGACAATGTGGACGGCATCCTGCTGCTGAAAGTGCG